>JAAYPM010000074.1 GCA_012519815.1 Bacteroidales bacterium | reverse complement strand
TGTGAATACTATAAAGACATATCAAAGGATAGTGTTTTAAATTATCTAAAAAGCATAGATTATCCATGTTATTTAGAGTTTTCGAAAGAAGAAACAACTAAAAAAGTAAGGCTACATGATTGGTGGTATAATTATGATTAAAAACCTTATTACAGAGATAGAGTCGTTGCTTTATGTCTGTAATTTCACATAGTAAGTATAAAAAAAGCATTTACATTATGAAATCAATACATCTATTAACATTTTTGGTAAGTATATTTTTCTTATCTTCTTGTGGAGATAAAATTGGTGCTGGTGCTGGTATGGATGGAGGATACTACATTTACATAACAGGCGATACAGGTAGAGTTGTATCCATATCATATTTAGAACGACCAGCAGGGGTAGAATTACCAAAAGATAATATTACTGTTACAGAATCGGTTACTTTACCTTTTTTTAAAGAAGCACGCACTATTGATTGGCCCGATGGTTTAGGACCTGATAGTTTTTTAGAAATAACTTCGAAAAATGATTCGACTACACGTGCTATTATTTTTGATAATGCTTTACAGTTAGCTGATAAAAAATGTGGTGTTATTGCTGCTTTTTATACTGAAAATGCAGTAAACAATTGTGAATACTATAAAGACATATCAAAGGATAGTGTTTTAAATTATCTAAAAAGCATAGATTATCCATGTTATTTAGAATTTTCGAAAGAAGAAACAACTAAAAAAGTAAGGCTACATGATTGGTGGTATAATTATGATTAAAAACAACTATTGATCGAAACTACGTCTATGAGTGTCAAACATATAACAATAATAATTCCACACGTTCACGAGTTAAAACGCTACGTTCACAAGTTCTTTGTATATAATTTTTTTTGTTTTATTTTATTCAAGTATATTTGTATCGCAACAACAATTAATAAAAAATAGTCGCAACCTATTTTATTTATGATAGTACAATAATAAAAAAGCCGCAACACCATGATTATGAGAAATCCTATAAACAAAGAACCTCCATATATTTTTAATAATTTCTATTCTATCATTATTTGCATTACTAATAAATCCCTTAAATACTATTTATAGATAATTATGATAAGAACACAACAATTATTAAAAAAGTTTGACTCAATAAGAATATCATACGTTCACGAGTTAAAACGCTACGTTCACGAGTTCTTTACATATAATTTTTTTTGTTTTATTTTATTCAAGTATATTTGTGTCGCAACAACAATGAACAAAAAAACAATGAACAAAAAATAGTCGCAACCTATTTTATTTATGATAGTGCAATAATAAAAAAGCCGCAACACCATGATTATGAAAAACTTTACCAACAAAAAATTCCGAATAGTATTACTATTCTATCATTTTGTAGCTTTTGTAAAAATAATTGTTTTTACAAAAGCACAAAATGAATATGCATATTGAAAAATGCAAAAAGATAGTGTTTTAAACTATTTAAAAAGTATTGACTATCCATGTTATTTAGAGTTTTCGAAAGAAGAAACAAGCAAAAAAATAAGATTGCATGATTGGTGGTATAGAGAACATTAATGGGTATGTTACAAAAATAAAGTTATTATTGTATCTCTGTGTTCTATTGTTATGTTCCTGCAATAATAAACATGATAATCTTCCATTACGAACAGTGATTATATACATGATAGCAGATAATAACCTTGACTATTTTTCTGTGAAAAATATTAATGAAATGGAAGCTGGTTTTAATAATAATTATAACGGAAACTTATTAGTATATGTTGATAGAGCCGAAGGCGCTACACCATCACATCCTATTGTATATAAAATTTCACAAGACACAACGGAAGCTATTATGAGCGAAGTTGCTTTTGTTTATGAGGAGCAAAACTCTGCTAATGAAACAGTTATGACTAATTCTTTATTGGATATTATACATGCATATCCTGCTCAAAGTTATGGCTTAATACTATGGTCGCATGGTACAGCATGGTACCCTGAAGGAGCCAATATAAGTAATCTTAAAAATAATGATTTTGATACAACGTTAAGACAATCTCCGTATATTAAATCATTTGGTAAAGACGGCACTGATGAGTTATGTATTAAAAAACTAAAAAATGCCTTGCCAATTCATTTTGATTTCATACTTTTTGATGCGTGCTATATGGGATCAGTAGAAGTGGCTTATGAACTTAAAGATAATGCACATTATATTATTTCTTCGCCAACTGAAGTTTTGTCAACAGGATATCCATATCAACATATTATAGAAGATTTATTTGAACCTCATGTTAACTATGAAAAAATCGCACATACATTTTTCATCTCGTATGATACACTTTCAAGTGCATTGCAATCAGCAACTGTGTCGGTAATAAAAACTGCAAATCTTATACATTTAGCACATGCTGTATCAAAAATCATGAACGATACTAACAAACTGCAAGTAACATCTGTATCAAAAATTCAGCAATACACAGCAAATGAAAAAAACTTTCTGTTTGATATTGAGGATTTTATATGCAACATTACTCATGATTCAAATCAAATAGAGGCATGTAAAAAAGCTTTAGATGATGTTGTTGTTTTTAAAGCATCTACTCCCTCAATATTAGGCGAACTTAAAATAAAAAAATTTTCAGGTTTAAGTATATACGTTCCCGATTCATCTAATTATATATATTATGATTACTACAAAACGCTTGATTGGTATAAAAGCTCTGCGTATTGCAATTATTGTAACATGTGCAATTATTCTAAATAGTTGCTCAAAAGACTATAATTCATATACTTTTACGATACGTAATGAATATTTTGAATCTTTATATCATACAAAAATAGGCGATTTTTTATATGATACCATTGTAAAAAATGAAACAACTCCTTTAGAAATTATACATCAAGGGAGCTATGTTTTTACCACAGAAACAGAATCTGGATTACTTATAAAATCTCATATTACATTTCAAGGCGAACGAAAAAATATACAACTAATACTATATAAAAATGGCAGATTGGTAATTAAATAAAAACAATTTTTATATTCCATGCGTGTATTGTATGTGAGTATTAGAGAGTTAGGCTCGTGTTTTTATCGGCAAAAAAGTACATATAAAATTCTTTTTATTCGTAAAAATGTGTACTTTGCCACTTTAATAAATATATGTAATATGTGCGTGCCGCACACATATAGAACATGCTAAAAACCATGAAAAAATCACAAACTCTATGGAGAAATTAATTGTAAAAAACGAACAAGAAATCAGAGTAGTTTATGTAAATAATATAATGGCAATCATAGTGCATGATTACATTTGCACTTTTATTTTTGAACAAGGAAACAATTTTATTTGCACAAACTCATTGTCTGAATTAGAAAAAATACTTTCAAATACGTTTATTCGAATTTCAAGAAACACTCTTGTTAACTCAAATAAAGTTATTGGATACAATAAAAAGCAAAAAACATTATGCCTTTCTAATAATATTGAATATAAAGTGTCCATCCGTAAATTAGATACAATTCTTGCACGTTTACAAATTCAAAAATAACCTTACAACAGAGGGATTTACAATGCAGGTAATTCTTATATAGGATTTTACGAGATACTTTTTTTAGTATATACGTTTTTTGTATTTTTGCTTTATGAAACTCATACTAATTTTATGTGCATTTATGATACATTTTAGCACTCATGCTCAAGATGCACCATATTCATTTTCAAAAAAAACTGATGCTATAATAAGCACTACATTACTTGCAGGAACTGCTTCATACTGGTTTTTGCAAAAAAACATAACACCACTTACATCTACAGATATAGCAAATCTATCAACTGCTTCAATACATTCATTTGACAGAAACACCACTTCTTTATATAATCCAAATCATACAAAAATAAGCAAGCAAATTGCCGCTGTTGGCTTTATTGGAGCTGTAGGAGTGCAAGGAATTACACTTGTTGCTGCTGCAACTTTTTCTCAATCATACAAACAACATTTTGGTATTCTTGCTACCATGTGGCTACAAACAAATGTAGCCGCATACGTTGGTGCAGGAATCTGTAAGGCTGCAACACTCAGAAGGCGTCCGTATGTATATAATTTGAATGCTCCTCTATCCGAAAAAACAACTGCTGATGCACGGCAATCCTTTTTTTCTCGTCATACATCAATGGCTGCAGCAAATACATTTTTAGCTGCTCATGTTATTTCAAGTTATTATACACCATCACCATTCACCTATTCGGTTTGGACAGCCGCTGCAATTGTACCTGCTGCGGTTGGGTATTTTAGAGTAAGCTCTGGTGAACATTTTCCTACTGATGTTATTGCAGGGTATATATATGGTGCTGGTTGTGGGTTGTTAATTCCTTATGTACATACTTTACATAAAAAAGACAATTCGCATGTAAGAATTAATATATTAAGCCCTGAATACGTTTCAGTTTCTTTTGTGTGGTAAATTTCTACTATAGTACCTCATTCAATTTTACCACGCAAATAGTATAAAATTGTTATGAATTCCACCACACACCTTTGTATAAATCAGGCTTTATATAACTTACTAAAATATATTTTCGAACAGTAATTAAAAAACGCCCTTTTTCTGATTGTTTATTCAATAAAAAAGGAATTGCTAATAGATATGAAGCAAAAAATTTGATTGTATATTCAATTCCTTTTATCATTTTTTCTATAAAAGAATGATGTTGCAAACGCACTCGTTCCGAGTATCCAATAGCATAACAAAGTTTTATAAGATTTTTATATTGAATTCTCTCTGCATCAATATTATGGTGAACAACAATTGTTGGAATGTAAAGGATTTTTTTACCTGCTTTTTTAATTTGAAGAAAGATATATTTATCATCGTTTCTAAATGTTAATTCTTCATTAAACATACCAATCTCATCAAATATTTTTTTATGGAATGCCATATTGCAGCCCACAGGATATTTATTGGTAAATTGTGAAACTGCATCTCCCATATCAACTTTAGCTACCAATCCGTTCAAATACTTTGACATCCACAAAGGCTCTGTATTATTTGGATAAATCGGGAGTACTTTCCCTCCTAAGGCTTCAAAATTTGTGTAAGTTTCAAATGCCCAAATTATTTGTTCAACATAATTTTCTTTGGCAATTGCGTCATCATCAATAAAAGAAATGTATTTACCACCTGCTAATTGTATTCCTTTATTTCGGGCACACGAAAGTCCTTGTTTTTTTTCTACTGCATACACATACTGCAAGTTGCCTTTTTTAGATTCAAAATCGGCACAAATTTCTTCGGTATTGTCAGTAGAATTGTTGTTAACAACAATCAACTCATACGCGTTATAATCATACGATTGATTTTTAATGCTTTCTAAAGCTTTTCTAATATAATTTGCTCTGTTATATGAACAAATTACAACAGAAAGGACAATTGAAGAACTCATAAACAGGAAATAAAGCTTTAATTATTACTAATAATTTTAAATTCCACTCGCCTATTCAATGCTCGTCCAGCTTCTGTTCCATTATCTGCAATAGGTTGATCAAAAGCATATCCTTGATATTGCAGTCGCGACATTGCTATAGTTTTTGAAATATAATTTACTACCGATTGTGCACGAGCTTCTGATAATTTTTGATTAAACGAATGTGAGCCTGAGTTATCGGTATGTCCACCTATTTCAATAATCATATTTGGATTGTCTTGCATAATTTTAATAAGATTATCAAGCTCTGAATATGATTTAGGGTCAAGTTTTGCACTTCCGTACTCAAAGAACACGTTTCGCAGTACAATACGAGAATCTTTTTGAATTTTCATTAATTTAATATCCAAAACAATTTCTTGGTATTCTGATGTAGCAGGAATATCAAAGTTTTCGGAATGGAATAAAAATCCTTCTTTTTTAACAGCAATACCATAGTTTTTACCAGATGGCAGCGGAATAAGGAATTTTCCAGTAGCGGAGTTTGATTTTAAGGTTGTAATTATTTCTCCTGTTTCGTTATTGGTAATTTCTATATCAGCTTCAAGATACGTTTTGGTTTCTGCAAATGCATCGGTAACCTCTCCTTTTACAATAGTAAGTCGTGATGTTCTTATTTCCACCGATTTTTCTACCGCAATATCTTGTTTTACCGCTTGTGATTGACTTGCAATAAGTAAGTTTTCATTAGCCATTTTCACTTTTTTCTCAGGTCCCAAGAATGTAATTTCATACACATCATGTTTTCCGTATCCTCCTTCACGATTTGATGAATAAAATCCAACACGTCCACTACCTGCAAGCACAAAAAATCGTTCATCTCCCGGTGTATTTATAGGATATCCTATATTTTCGGGAGTTGACCATGTGCCATCATCTTGTAATTCAGAACGAAACACATCGTAACCACCCATAGTATTATGTCCGTCTGATGAGAAAAACATAGTTCTACCATCAGGGTGCATAAAAACATCAACCTCATCATATGGTGTATTAATAGTAGGACCTAAATTTATTGGTTTACTCCATTTTCCTTTTACATCAAGTGTACATTTAAAAATGTCATGTTGTCCATAATTTTGTACTTTATCGTTGTTAGTGCTCGAAAAATAAATAGTTCTACCATCGTATGAAAAAGAAGCAGACGATTCATGTCCGTCAGAATTAATAGGTTTAAAAAATTTTGGTGTTGTCCATGAATCTCCATCACGTTCGGTATATAAAATATCTCCTCCTTTTTTTCCGTAATACGTAAACATTTTTTGTCCATCAGGAGAAATACCAATAGTAGCATCGTTATATTTTGTATTTACAGGTTTTCCTATTTCCACAGCGGGTGTCCATGTTGTGCCGTTTCTGTATGAAACCCAAATGTTTTCATCATATTCTCCGTATGGATCTTGTTTTTTTGTGTACGGATTGGTTCGTTTAGATGTAAACACCATCATACTCATATCTGCAGTAATTGCTGGCGAGTAATCAGAAAATTCATTGTTAATATTTGGTCCCATATTATCTATAAACACACGAATAGAATCAGCAACAAGTTTTTTTCCTGTTTCACATTCTTGAATTCGTTTTGCAATTGTTTGTGATAACATTCGAATTTCTTCGGGTGATAAGGTTGCTTGATATTGTCGAAACGCATTAATAGCTTCATCAAACTGGCAATTTGAATGATATGCCATTGCCAAATTATAGAATAAATCTGGAGCTATATCACTATTAAGTTGTTTTGCTTGCAAAAGATATGGAATAGCACGCGATTTATCGGCAGAGCTAATATAACAAAGAGCTATTTTATAATTTAGCTCATCATTTTTAGGGTTAAATTCCTGTGCTTTAAGAAAAAAAGGCAGAGCTTTTTCAAAATCGGGAAAATCTTGCGTAAACAGTTTATTGCCCTCTTTCAATGCTTTTGTAACAATTTTAAATTCCGCTGCCTGTCCGGGAAAATTTTTCTTTTTAAACTCAACATTTTGTGCAAACAAATTATATTGAATTACAAAACTAAATGCTATAAGAGTAAGAATACGAATTTTTTTCATCTGTGTTTTTTTTAATAATGAGGTTATCCCATAAATTATATATTAATTGCATCCCGAAACGTACGCAGCAGGAATATCAATACCTTTTTCTTTTGCAGTTACCCATTCAAGACAGGCTTCGTTAAATTTTCGGAGCATTTCATACGATGCACCTCTATTATAATATGCGATACCAAATTCCGAATCAATTTCAATAGCTTTTGTGTACATTTCAACAGCTTCTTGATATCGTTTTTGACTTGCATATAAAATTCCTATATTGTTGTACGCAAACGCATAATCAGGTTTAATTTTAAGTGCTTGTTGAAAATCGGCAAACGATTCCCCAATTTTTCCCTGTGCAAATTTTGCTTCACCACGATTATTATATGCTATATAAAAATCACTATTCCATTTTATAGCTAAATCATAATTTTTTATTGCCGACTCAAAATCGCCCGTTTTATAATATACCATGCCTAAATTATCAAAAGCAGCAGCAAATTGCGGCATAATATTAACAGCCATTTGATAATCGGCAATAGCACCTTTATAATCTTCAATCATTCGTCGAGCACTTCCACGGTCATTATATGCAAAGGCATATTTTGGGTTAAATGCAATTGCACGTGTATATGCTTCAATTGCTGTTTTATAATCTTTCGTGAAAAAATAACTTACGCCTAAATAATAATATAATTCAGGTGTACGATATCCTTTATTTTGTGCACTCATAAAATCTTTAATAGATTGCTCATACATTTGCTGTGAATAATACAAAAGCCCTCTACTATAATGAACTTGCCCAAGTGTTGAATCTATTGCAAGTGCCTGATTATATGATATAACAGCATTTCTTAAATCTCCAGCATACGTATATGCTGCACCTAAGTTTATGTATGCTCGTGTAAAACGAGGATTATACTTGAGAGCTTCATTAAATTGTGCAATAGCCTCTGTATATTCCTTATTTGTTAAATGAGTAATGCCCTGATTATATGCAAGTTCAGCCTCTTGGTTTTGTTCAACAACTACTGTTGATGCTGTATCTATTTGCTGTGAAAATACCGTTGATGTTAAACATAAACTTGCAAATACGAATAGAATTTTTTGTTTCATTACACTATGAATTTTTGTGAATATCCAAAAATAAAATAAAAAAATGAAATTATGTATGTTTTCCTTAAATATTATGTGAAAACACCTTGCGTTATAAGAGATTTTGCTTTTGAATACGCACTAAAAAATCATAGTGTGCTCCTTGTTCTAACAACTCACACGTAAAACCAGCATTACATGCCGCTTCTGAAAGTGTTTCAAAATCAACATATACCCATGAATATGGTTTTGAAATATAGTTGTTAAAGGCAATTTGATAATCTACTTCGCCATAATACGTGTCTTGCAATGGAATAAGAAACGAGCCGTCTTCTTGTTCATACAGATATCGCAAATCTGATGAATCTATAAGCACCTGACCATGTGGCTGTAATAAAGTTTCAAGATGTGCGAAAAATCGAGGAAAATGAGTGATGCTTTCAATAAGTCCTATGCCGTTCATTAAAAATAAAATGGTATCGAACTTTTTTTCTGTGTATGAAAAAAAATCTTGACATACAACATCTTGAATTCCTCTTTTTTTCATGATTTCTACAGAAAGGGGTGAACTATCTAATGCGGTAATTTGATGTGTTTTTTGAAGAATAATACTATGTGTTCCACTCCCTGCACCAACATCAAGCACACTTCCTTTACATTCTTTAAGAGCACGCTTTTCAAGTGGTGGCATTTTAGAAAATGTACGAAAAAAGTGTGATACAGGAATATCATCTGGTTCAAACATTTTTGAATAAAGGGTAAAAACTGCATCTTTATTACCATTGTAATAATCTTGATATGCCAAACCTAAGCTGTCGGGGTGATGTATATATTTTTCCATAAATTATTCATTTTTATTTTGAACAGCAATATAATTACGCCATTTGCTTATAAGGTTTGCCATATCTTCGGGTAATTCTGACGAAAACTCCAAATATTTTTTTGTTTGAGGATGTATAAACCCCAATGTTTTTGCATGTAATGCTTGACGAGGGCAGATTTTAAACGCATTATGTACAAACTGCTTATATTTTGAAAATGTGGTGCCACGCAAAATTTGATCGCCACCATACGTTTGGTCATTAAATAAAGGATAGCCTATTGATTTAAAATGTGTACGAATTTGATGCGTTCGTCCTGTTTCTAATTTACATTCAACTAAGGACACATATCCTATTTCTTCAAGAACTTTATAATGAGTAACCGACCATTTTCCGTGCGTTTCGTCGGGAAACATCGTCATTACTTTTCTATCTTTTAAACTTCGTCCTATATATCCCGAAATAATCCCTTCTCGTTCAGTTGGAATTCCCCAAACAAGAGCATTATATGTTCGCTCTATAGTTTTGTCAAAAAATTGTTTGCTAAGATGTATTTTTGCATCTTCATTTTTTGCTATTACAAGTAAACCCGAAGTGTCTTTATCTATTCTATGAACTAAACCCGGACGGGGATCTCCTGATGTGAAAAGTGGATTATCTTGCATATACCATGCAAGAGCATTTACTAAAGTTCCGGTGTAGTTTCCGTAACCGGGGTGTACAACCATCTGAGGGTTTTTATTAATAACAAGTATATCATCATCTTCAAATACAATATGTATTGGTATATTTTCGGGTATTATTTCGAGTTCTAATTTTGGAAAATCTAATTCAATACTTATAACATCTAAAGGTTTAACTTTATAGCTTGAACGAATGGGTATTCCATTTGCAAAAAGAAATCCATTTTGAGCAGCTTCTTGAATTTTGCTTCGAGAAAAATTTTCAATTCTATCACATAAAAATTTATCGGCACGTGTTATTGTCTGTCCTTTATCAGCAATAAATTTAAAATGCTCAAACAAACCACGTTCGTTTTCTTGAATTTCTTTCATATATTTTTTTTCAAAAATACATAAAAAGTGCCGATTTTATATGCTTTTTACATATTTCACTATTTGTTACATATATGATTTTCAAAAACTATATTCTATATTTGTAAAATGAAAGCAATTTTATTACAAAGGATTTGTGTTTTTTTATGCGTATTTATTCCAAGTTTCAGTTATGCTCAAACACAAAATCATCTTCCCCCCACTCGTGTGCTTCTTTTACTTGACGCATCAAACAGTATGGCTAATATTTGGGAAACACAAACACGAATGCAAGCTGCACAAAAAATTCTTATTCCTTTTATAGACAGCCTCTCAAAAATACCAAATTTAGAGTTGGCACTCCGTATTTTTGGAAATCGTAGTCCTGTTCCTCCTCAAAATTGTGATGACACTCATTTAGAAGTACCTTTTTCGGCAAATAATAGTGCCGAAATTATTTCAAAAATATTAGAAACTGCTCCCTTAGGAACTACTCCTATTGCTAATTCAATTATGTTCGGTGCCGAAGATTTTCCAGAAGATTCAACATACAGAAATATTATGTTTATTATAACCGATGGTGTTGAAGCGTGTGATGGCGACCCTTGTGCAATTTCTCGTGCATTACAAAAAAAAGGAACTATTTTAAAGCCATTTATTATTGGTGTTGGAAATGAAATTGATTGGGAAAAAGAATATAATTGTGCAGGAAATGTATATAGTGCACACAGCGAACAAGAATTTTATTCTATCTTAAATTATGCTATGCAAACGGCACTAACAGCAACTCCTTTGCAAATTTATTTAATGGATACATATAAAAAACCGCGAGAGACAAATGTTCCTATGACATTTTATGACAATCATAGTGGTTTTGTAAAATATAATTTTGTACATACGCTTATTCAAACGGGAGAACCCGATATTCTTTTTATTGATCCTTTAGTTTCATATAGTATAAAAGTGCACACAAAACCTCCTGTTTTTTCTGACACCATTAATTTAGAAGCAGGGAAACATACAATTGTAGAAATTGATGCACCGCAAGGATATATTCAAATTAACCACCGAATGGGGCAAGCAAATTCTCTTGAAACACCAGCTATTGTTAGAAAATCAAAAACTATGGAAACATTACACATACAAAAACCCGGTGAATGTGTAAAATATATTACGGGTATGTATGATTTAGAGGTGCTTACATTACCCAGAACATTTTTTTATGATGTAAAAGTAAGGCAAAGTGAAATTACTAAATTAACTATACCACGTTCCGGAAGAGTTACATTTACTCGCCCTACGCCAGCAGGATATGGTTCAATTTTTATAGATAGAAATACTGATTTAGAATTAGTTGTTGAAATGGTGGAATTAACTCATAATGAAGAAACGTTTTTTTTGCAACCGGGTAAATATGTGGTGGTGTGGCGTGCAAAAAACGAAACTGATACAGAAAAATCAATCAGTAAACGTTTTGAGGTGAAAGAAGGTAGTTCGCAATTTATTCGATTACGATAAAATACACATATGTAAATTTGTTTTTTATATAGTATGTGTTTGATTTTAATAAAAATAAAAAGGCAATCATTTGATTTTGATTGCCTTTTTAAATTTTAAGATTTATATAAAATTAATTATTTAAAATCAACGGAAGTCCATCACCACTTCCTCCAATAATAACTGTTTTTGCATTTTGAGATTCACCTAATTTTAAGGTTGCTTCAATACCTCTCATGCGTAATAATGCAGGAGTCAAACTACTATTAATAATTTGGTTTGCACGTGCTTCACCTTCTGCTGCAATACGTTTTCGGTCAGCTTCACTTTTTTCTTTATCTAATCGGAACTGATACGCTAAAGCTTGTTGTTCTTGCACTAATTTATCTTCAATAGCTTGCCGAATATTAGTTGGTAAGTTAATAGAACGAATAAGAAGAGCACGCATATTAATATTATTTTGATCAAGTTTTTTACCTGATTCGTCAATAATTGTTTGTTCTACTTCTGCTCGTTTTGTAGAATAAATTTCTTCGGCAGTGTATCGTCCTGCAACCTGACGAACAGCGGAACGCACCTCAGGAGCTACAAGTAAGTTTGCATAATCTAATTTAAATGATTCATAAAGATATCCAACTCTTGTGTACATAGGATAAAATCGCACTGTAACATCAATATTAACAGATAGCCCATTTCGATCTAACACGTCCATTGATTCTTCAATTTTTTGTTCAGCAACATTATACACATATAAATCATTCCAAGGTGCCAAAATATGGAATCCTGGTTGTAAAATATTGTCTTTATCTAAACCTGTTGTAAACTGACGGAAAATAACGCCTCGTTCGGTAGCGCCTAATTTGTAGAACATTTTTCCGCCGAAAAGAAGTAAGATAATAACTATAATAACAGCAATAATTATTAAATTTTGTTTTTGTTTGTCCATAATGTAATTTTTAAAATTTTTGTAAAAATAAGAAGTTATTATGGTAATAAAAAAAGCTAATACAAAAAACTTTCATACATAAAGGAATTGACAAAAAACAAAATCGTTTTTAAAGTCATTTTGTATAGGTTTTACGAAAATGAAAGAATTTTAGTATATAAATATTCATACTGCTTCCACTCAAACTCATCAAAACTAGAGTTATGCCATAAACACACAAAATTTCCTTGATATTGTTTTGTTGTATGTAAAAGCTCATGTAATTCGTATTCTGCTTGAGTAACGGTTGGATAATTACGTAAAGTTACATCCATACAAAGTAAGGGAAGCTCTTGAATAGTAAGAACTGTTCGCAAATGAATATCAAATACCGAATGTTGAATACACATGCCTGTTCTAAATCCAAGTATTTCTCTATAATACAAGCTACTATCTTGTTGTATACCACATATTGCAAGTGCCTGAAATGTTTCGGGATACTGAAATCTAAGAAAATGTTGCCGAGAAAACACTGCTTTTTGCTGTAAAACATGTTCAAAATATTCGGTGTCGCGTTTCATTTCGTTAATTGCATCTAAGGTATAATGATTATAATGTACACCTAATTCATGTCCTTTTTTTATAATATTTGAAAATACTGTTTGTGCATACTTTGATGTAAATTGTTGTTTGTTTTTCTTTGAAAATAAAAGATAAAATCTTGAAATGCAGCCATGTTTTTCGCTTAAATCAAGTAATTTAGAGTACGTGTCATAAGGGTCTTTTTTGCATGCAAAACAAGCAATTGTATGAAAACACTGTTTTAACGATTTTCGTTTTACAATATCGCCAACACATGTTTTAATAGCATCAAGAGGCGAATTCCATTTTAAAAAATAATCTATATCATGCGTTATAGTTTTTTTAAACGTATGTACAATAGGAATTTTTACCTGCATTCGTTGTGCTAACACACGAAAAAACTCAGCATATATATGCACAATTGGTTTTTTCAGTAAATCATACATATATGCATAACTTTCTTTTGCAAGAAATCTGCCTTCGGAATCATATGTATTAAGTACCGATTCCTCCCAACGAGAAAGCATAAAAAAAGCAGCAGCAATTATATCTATATCACATTTTATAGATGTCTCAGATTGTTGCGTGACTGTTGGTTTTCCATACAAAACAGGTATTTTGTCAGGACATTGAGAATCGGTATAAAAAAGAGGCAATTTGGGTAGCGCTTGTTTACAAAGATATGCATACGGTTCGGGATATAAAGAAAAAAACGAATCACGAAAGGTAATTTTGGCACCATTTTCAAATTCAAACATATAATCTGAATACTGTTCTGCCGCATGAATCGTGTATGTTTGCCCTAATATTTCAGAAAGAATAACCTTACATACATATGATTTTTCAGGAACATTTGAGTTATGAAAATATACATGAATCATTATTCTATCAAAAAAAAGGATATCATAGTATTTTGACATCCTTTTGGTTATTTATAGTATGAGATTTGCTTTGATTTTTTGTGCCATTTCCACAAACTCTTCATGTGAAGGGGACAATTTTTCTTGCATAAAATTAATATCATTCATAGTATTAAGCGGAACTAAATGAAAATGACAGTGAGGCACTTCCAATCCTATTACCGCTATTCCTATACGTTTACATGGGACAGTTTTTTCAATAGCACGAGCAATTTTTTTTGAAAACACCATTATCTCTCCAAGCATAGAATCCTCCATATCAAACACATAATCAATTTCTTGCTTAGGAATCACTAATGCATGCCCCATGCAAAGCGGATTTACATCAAGAAATGACATAAACGCATCTGTTTCTGCCAAAACATATGCAGGAATTTCGCCTTGAACAATTCGAGTAAAAATACTTGCCATAGTTTATCGTGTTATGCTAACAATTTCAAACGGAATAATTCCTGCTGGCACTTGTATATCCACAACATCGCCTGCTTTTTTTCCTAATAAGCCTTTTGCGATAGGCGTGTTAATTGATATTTTACCTGCTTTTAAATCAGCTTCAGATTCAGCTACAATAGTATATACCATAGAGGCATTATTTTTTTTATTTTTAATTGTTACTTTCGATAGTATTTGCACGGTTGAAGTATCAAGTTTTGATTCATCAATAACACGTGATTTTGCAATTGTTTCTTGAAGCCGTGAAATACGCAATTCCAATAAACCTTGAGCTTCTTTAGCTGCATCGTATTCAGCATTTTCAGACAAATCACCTTTATCGCGTGCTTCAGCAATTTGTTGAGAAATTCGGGGACGTTCAACAGATGTCAAACGAGTTAGCTCTTCTTGCAATTTTTGCAATCCTTCTAATGTTACATACGAAAATTTCGACATATCAATACAAGTTTTAAAATGTGTATAAAATAAAAGGAATCCAACTTGTTTGCCAGATTCCATTTAAAATAAATAAATAATAATTTACAAATATATATCTTATTTTAAATGATTTCAACTGTGTTATAACATAAAAAAAGCCGACTGGAAGAGCCGGCTTTGTTTTATATTTAACATCCGGTTAATTAAGTGTAATTTCAGATTTTCCGACTTCCTTTCCATCACAAAAAACAACTACGTGATATGAGCCTGCCTCAAGAACATCATTTTCGGCATTATAATATACATCGAAATGCACATCTTTATTATTATATGAAATTTCGCGCCGTTCGGTAAACATAATTGATTTACCATCGTATTCGAATTGATTTGCCGATTCTTTTGAAAGCACAACACCATTTGGGGCTGTTATACGAATATATGTTGTTTTTTTACCTGATTCTGCAAGCACGTTTTTAAGCATTGTTCCTGTAATTTTAAAACTCTGAACACGTTTTGCACGCGTTATTATTTTTCCTCGGCGATTATACGTTGTAATTTGCATATCACCAACTCTTAATTGTGAACCCATTTCAACTTTTTCAGAAAGTTCTTCTAATTGTCGAGTTTTTTGAAAATCTATAACCTCCATTGTGTCAATCCTTTGCTGCTTTGTAACAGTTATGGTTTGAAGAGAATCAACACGATATTTAAGATACATATTCTCATCAATTAATTTTTTTGATGTTTGTTCTAACACCGCTATTTTATCTCGCAAATCCTGCACTACACGCATATCGGCTTTTTGAGAGCGTAAAACGACACGGATTTTTTCAATTTCTTGCTGTTTTTCTATTAATAAAGAATCAAGTTTTTCATTTTCACCTATATACATAGCTATTTCTGCCTCAAGAGAATCTAATTGTGCGTTTAATATATCTTTTTCAGCATTAACCTGATATACTGTTTCTGTTATAGCAGCAATTTCTTCAATTTTTTCTTCATACAAGGTATATATATACCCTACTCCTCCTAATAATAAAAGAATAATAAGTATATATAGTATATGAAATATTTTCGAACCACCTTTTTTACCCGATGGTTTATGTTCCATTTCTGTTTCAATTGTAAGTATTTCTGAATCTTCCATACGTTTCTTTTTTTATGAATTTACAAATTTAATGATTTAGATGAAATAATTGCACGAAAAACATAAAAATTAACAAATTACACATATAAAAAACTATTTATTATTATTGTTCTTTAGCAAAGCCACTTGCTTAAATGCATATGTACGCATATTTTTTTGCTCATCTTCAATTGTCAATATTCCTTGTTGATTTACATCTCGAATAATTCCCACAAATGTTCCATGAGCATCTTCAAATATACATTGTTTATTTTTCATATATATATATTGGTTATATTCTGAATGAATAAAATTATTGGTAAATGTTTGCTTATATAAGCGTTCAAATTCTGCTAAAACCGCATGTAATATAATTTGCAAAGGAAACTGCTTATTACAACATAATGCCAATGAGGTAGGATTTGGCAAATAATCAGGAAATTGGGTTTGATTGCAATTAAGTCCAACTCCAATTACCGATGATTTAATATGCTGACCTACAAGCGTGTGCTCAATAAGAATGCCTGCAATTTTTTTATTTTCAACATACATATCATTGGGCCATTTTATAGAAACATTTGAGCAATATTGAGATATCACATGCTTTAGAGCAAGAGAAATACATTCTGAAATAATAAATTGTTTGCGTGCAAGTATATGTTGTGGATATATAATAATTGAAAAAGTAAGGTTTTCGCCTTGTTTGCTATGCCACGTATTTCCAAGCTGTCCTCTACCTTTTGTTTGATTGTGGGCAACTATAACAGTAAATTCTGGAGGTTGTTTTTCATGAATTATATGCGTAGCATAATCATTTGTTGAAAAAATTTCTTTAAAATATTGTATGTTTTTGTATATTTCCACCGTTTAAAATAAAAAGACAAAATTATGCGAAATTATATTACCTTTCTTCTTTCTGTTATAATAAGTTTTCAGCTTTATTCACAAGAAAGTAAAATTTCGGGAACTATAAAAAATTATTATGGTAACGATTCTTTAACTGTTGTAATATTTGGTTCTCAAAATCCTTCGGAACATAAAATTCCTGTATCAAAAAAAGGGGAATTTTCTTTTTCTTATACAAGTAACGGTACAAATTTTATTAAAATATATTTTACTGCTCAAGATTTTATTCTCAGCATTTTAGCTCCTCACGAAACTTTGTTAATTACCGCTGATTATCAAGATTTATCAAAATCATACACCATAAAAGGTCCAAAAGATGCTGAATTAATACAAAAAAACAATCAGGTATTACTTTCGTATGTAGAGCAAATGAATCAAAGACAGATAGCTTTTAAGCAAGAAATTGATTCATTAGAAAAAGAAAAAAATCAGTATATTCTTTCAACTATACGCAACAATCCCTCATCTCTTTCTGCACTTACATTAATTGATATGGTTGATATAAAAGAACATCCTGAAATTTATGCTTTAATAGATAGCTCGCTCATGAAAGCGTATCCAAATAATATTGTGGTGCAAAATTTTCATACCAATCTCAATCAAATGACACATTTGCAAATAGGTTCTCAAATTCCTCAAGTAGTGCTTAATGATGAACATGGAAATTCGGTGTCTTTAGATTCGTATAGAGGAAAAACGGTGCTATTAGTTTTTTGGGCAACTTGGTGCAGACCTTGTTTACAAGAAATTCCTCATATTAAAGATGCGTACGAAAAATATCACACAAAAGGATTTGATGTTCTTTCTGTTTCAACAGATAATGATATAGCACGTTGGAAAACATTTGTTGCCGAACAGCCTGTCCCTTGGACTACCACACATGACAGCGATAAAAAATATAGTCAACTATTTCAAGTTACTGGTATTCCGTTTACAATACTGATTGATGCACACGGTAAAATTATTGCAAAAAATGTTCGTGGTGGAACATTATTAGAATATTTACAGCAAATATATCAATAAAAACACCTACTATTATTCAACCTCAACATCTTCTTCAATACGCAAGTTTTGAATTATAAAATCTTGACGTTCAGGAGTGTTTTTACCCATATAGTAGCTTAAAAGTGCTTCTATTGAGGTTGCTTGTTCTTTATTAATTTTTACAGGTTCTAAACGCATATCATTTCCTATAAAATTAGCAAATTCATCAGGCGAAATTTCACCTAAACCTTTAAAACGTGTTATTTCTGGATTAGGTTTTAATGCATTAATTGCAGCTATTCGCTCCTCTTCGGAATAACAATAGCGTGTTTCTTTTTTATTTCTCACTCGAAACAATGGTGTTTGTAAAATATACACATGTCCTTTATGAATAAGGTCAGGAAAAAAATTCAAGAAAAACGTAATAAGCAGCAAGCGAATGTGCATGCCATCAACATCAGCATCTGTTGCAATAATAACTCTTTTGTAGCGTAAATTTCCTAAATCCTCTTCAATATTTAAGGCTGCCTGTAATAAATTAAACTCTTCATTTTCGTACACCACTTTTTTTGTAAGTCCGTATGTGTTAAGCGGTTTACCACGAAGACTAAACACCGCTTGCGTAGTTGCATTTCTCGATTTTGTAATAGAGCCACTTGCCGAATCGCCCTCGGTAATAAAAATGCTTGTTTCGTTTCGCAATTCGTGATTAGAATTATAGTGAACACGGCAATCTCGCAATTTTTTATTATGAACACTTGCTTTTTTTGCCATTTCTCGTGCTTTTTTCTGTATGCCCGATATGGCTCTTCGTTCTCGTTCTGATTCTTGAATTTTCTTTAATAATATTTCGGCAACATCAGGATTTTTATGCAAAAAATTATCTAAACTTTCTTTTAAAAAATCGGTAATAAATTTTGTAACCGATGGACCTTTTGGTCCCATATCTTTTGAGCCAAGTTTTGTTTTAGTTTGTGATTCAAAAACAGGTTCTTCTACTTTTATACTAATAGCAGCGGCAATACTTTGACGAATATCAGAAGCATCAAAATTTTTATTATAAAATTCACGTATTGTTTTAACGTATGCCTCTTTAAATGCATTTAAGTGCGTTCCTCCCTGCACAGTATTTTGTCCGTTTACAAACGAAAAATACACATCACCGTATCTACGTTCGTGCGTAATTGCAACTTCAATATCAGTACTATGCAAATGAATTGGTTCATATAAAGGGTGATTATCTAAATTTTCTTGTAATAAATCTAACAATCCATTTTTTGAAACAAATCGCTTTCCATTCAAATTTATAATCAAACCTGCATTAAGATAGGTATAATTTTTAATCATTTCTTCTACATACACCAAGCGATACGCAAAATGAGTAAAAACTTCTTTATCAGGACGAAATTTTATATACACACCATTTGGTTCATCACTTGCCTCAATAGGATAATCCTGTACCACATCACCTGTAGCATATTCAATAGATTTTACTTGATTATCGCGAAATGATTGAATAAATAGTTTTTCTGAAAGGGCATTTACAGCTTTAAGTCCAACTCCATTTAAACCCACTGATTTTTTAAATGCTCCTGTATCATATTTTCCACCTGTATTCATTTTAGAAGTTACATCTAAAAGTTTTCCAAGAGGAATTCCTCGTCCGTAATCACGGACAGAAACAGTATGTTCGGTAATTTGAATATCAATTTTTTTACCGTATCCCATCATAAATTCATCTATTGAATTATCTAATGATTCTTTAAAAAGGAGATAAATACCGTCATCACTTGCAGACCCATCGCCTATTTTTCCGATATACATACCAGGACGGCGACGAATGTGCTCTTTCCAATCAAGACTTTTAATACTGTCTTCGGTATATTCTGCTGACATAATAATTTGTTTTTTTACGATATGTTAAATAAACATATACTTTTTACACTGTTTTTTGATTTGTACAAATATACTTTTTTTGAAGGGATTAGGATTAATATTTATATTCGAGATATAATTTTTTTATTAACAAGTAACAAAATCAACATATGAAAATTCTGGCATATACGTATGTTTTTATGTATATTTCGCATAAAATTTATTCTAATACATATGGAAATCACTCTTTCTTTTGGTTCTAAAAAAATGTATGCATCTTTATTCGACACAAGCACTGCACACGCTATTTACAAAGCTTTGCCCTTTACAGGAAATGTGCAACTTTGGGGTAATGAAGCATATTTTGAAATACCTGTTTTTCACCCTCTTGAACAAGATGCCAGCGAAACAGTTCCTATTGGCGGGTTAGCATATTGGCCCCAAGGCAAGTGTTTTTGTGTTTTTTGGGGACAAAATCCTATAAGTGCAGTAAATGTATTTGGTAAAATACATACAAATCTTGATGATATTTATTCTCTCAAGAATAATGAACGTATGATAGTGGACGTACAACTGTAGCAGTTGTGCTAAACCGCTCAAACATAGCTCTTTTTCAGTGATAATCATAGGTGACGTTAGCAAACATAAATAATTATCAAATATTTATATAATTATTTTTTTTGGATAATTTAGTCTTAAAATTCTAATATATGTATTGATTTGAATATGATGATGATTATTTATTTGCTTATTCAGATAATAACCATACTTAATATCAATGCCAACCGCTCTCCCTCTAATACTAAAATTATTACTTATTCCGACTTGAGGAGCAAACGAATGTTTTTTTTCTTTTAATGTATAAATATTGCTAAATCCAATTGTAGGGTTTAACAATTTAATCCCCAAGATTTTTCTATATGTTGTCGCAAAAGGTGTAAATGAAATTTTTTTGGTGAATTTCCTGGTTTTGTAAAAATACTTTTGGAAAAGTTGTAAATGAGAATATAATTATTGTTAATTTCTCCAAAATGAGCAGTATGTTTATAATATTTACGTATTATGGCATACCCGCCTGTTTTATGTATAGTTAATTCAATGCCATTACTGAAATTAGAAGTTGATTGGTATTGAAAAGAATAATTTACTGACCAAAGTCTTGAAATAACTGCATGTGCATCAATTAATAAAAACAAAAATGATATGATTAAAAATAACTTTTTCATTTATTATTTTTAAGGAATGAGTTAAATCCACATTCCTATTCAATTGCCTTCAATTTTTGCGAAAGGATTAATGCGTTAAATCTGATACACATCACTTGTTTGCAAGAGCTTCATTTTATTTTTTTGTAGTACAGATATTGCTTCCGTAATTGATGCTGAACGAATTACTACCGAAGCTTTATTGCCATCGGCAAATGCATATAAATAATCTATATTTATGTTGTGGTCGGTTAAAATTTGCAAGGCAGCATGCAATCCGCCTGGTTTATTTGGGATTACCATACATGCTACTTCAGTAAGTTGCACGGCAATTCCTTGTTCTTTCAATACTTTTTGTGCCAATTCGGGTCTGCCTACAATCATACGAATTATGCCATAATCTGTAGCATCTGCAATGCTAAGAGCGGTTATATTTATATCGTGTTGGGCTAAAATTTTTGTTATTTGGGTCAGTCGCCCCGATTTGTCTTCTAAAAAGACTGATATTTGCTTAATAATCATATTTGTATCTCCTATATTTTTCTATTATCTATCACTCGTTTTGCTTTCCCTTCGGAGCGTGCAATGCTTTGTGGTTCAACTATTTTTATACTTGCAGTTAAACCTAAAATGCTCGACACAGCATTGCTTATTTTTTTACGAATATTTTCTAAATCTTTAATTTCGTCCGACCAATATGCTTCGGCTATTTCTACTTGTATTTCGAGCGAGTCGAGATTTTTTTCGCGCGACACAATTAGTAAATAATGCGGTGATGTTTCTGGTATTTCAAGTAAAATAGATTCAATTTGAGACGGAAACACATTTACTCCTCTAATAATAAGCATATCGTCAGAGCGTCCTAAACATTTTTCCATACGCACTAATGTTCGTCCGCAGGCACAAGTTTCTGCATGTAAGCGAGTTAAATCGCGTGTGCGGTAGCGGAGTAGCGGCATTGCTTCTTTAGAAACGGGGGTAAATACTAATTCGCCAATTTCGCCATAAGGCAGCACTTCTAATGTTTCGGGGTCAATAATTTCGGGTATAAAATGGTCTTCGAATATATGATTTCCGCAGTGGTGTTTACATTCCATAGACACACCAGGACCAATAACTTCGCTCAATCCGTATATATCAAAAGCCTCTATAGAAAGCAGTTGCTGTATTTCGTTGCGTAATTCTTCAGTCCATGGTTCTGCACCAAAAACCCCCGTTTTTAGGGCAATATGCTTAGGATTTATTTGATTCTTTTTAATAGCTTCGCCCAAATATGCAGCATACGAAGGAGTGCAGGCAAGTACGGTAGATTTAAAATCTTCGAGCAATGTAATTTGTTTTGCAGTATTTCCTCCCGAAATTGGAATAACCGATGCTCCAACTCGTTCGGCACCATAATGTAATCCTAATCCACCAGTAAATAATCCATATCCATAGGCAATTTGTAAAATATCGTGTTTACCAATATGTGCCATTGTTAATGAACGTGCCACCACTTCTGTCCATATATCAATATCGTGTTTTGTATAACCCACCACAGTAGGTTTTCCGGTGGTTCCGCTGGAAGCATGTATGCGTACAATTTCCTCTTGCGGCACAGTAAAAAGCCCAAAAGGATAATTATCTCGCAAATCGTTTTTTTCGGTAAAAGGCAAATATTGTAATTGAGAAACATCAGTAATATCGCCTGGTTTTATACCTTTTTCATCTAACTTTTTGGTATAGAACGGCACATGTTTATATATCCGCTCCACCATTGCATTGAGCCTTGTACTTTGAATTTTGTGCATTTCATCTCTACTCGCACACTCTATTTTTCTATCCCAAATCATAATGTTGTATTAATTCTTATATTCACGCCCTTTTGAAAATGCACATATATTCATGTTAACTATATCTGTTCCTTTTGATGCAAATAAGGTTTTAATTGCTTGTATATATTGAGCCTCATCTATACCTAAATAATTTGAAGCTGCTCCAAGTATTACAATATTACTTGTTTTTATACTGCCGCATGAAAGGGCAATAGCATCGGCATCTATAGTTATACAATGAATTTTGCTTTGCAATTCTTTATCTAACACTTCTTTATCAGGATAATTAGCACAGTTAATTAAAGATTTACTTGCAGTAATTATAGTACCATGTTCTTTTAAAAATGGGATATATCGCAATGCTTCCATTGGTTCAGTTGCAATTATGCAATCAGCTTCACCAAGCGGAATTATATCAGAAAAAATTTCAGTATCCGATATTCTTAAATGTGCTTCTACAGAACCGCCACGTTGGCTCATGCCGTGTACTTCGGCTTGTTTTACATACAAACCGCTATTCATAGCCGTTACATCTATAATAGCAGCCATGCTTAGTATTCCTTGTCCGCCTACACCGGCTATAATATAATTTTTTTGCATAAATAGTTATGATTTTTTTTGATTTCGAATAGCAACTTGCACACATTCTCGTTGCGAAATAATTACCGATACTCCCTTATATTCAATCTCTTGCGACAATATACGAATATTATGTTCTCTATTCTTTTTTATAGGCACTACCAAATGAATATGTTCGGGCAGAACGCCAATTCCTTTACAAATATCGTATAATTTTCCTGTGCCCGAAGAATCTTGTCCGCCAGTCATTGCAGTTGTAGAATTGTCTGATATTATGACAGTTATGCTACTTTCATCATTTACCGCATCGAGCAAACCAGTCATGCCCGAATGAGTAAAAGTAGAATCGCCAATTACGCATATTGCAGGATGCAAGCCCGCATCTGCCGCTCCTTTTGCCATAGTTATAGATGCACCCATATCTACACAGGTGCTAATAGTATTAAATGGCGGCAAAGCTCCTAAGGTGTAGCAACCAATATCTGAAAACACATGCTTATGTTCATATTTTTCGAGTATATGATTTAATTCTTCAAACAAATCTCTGTGTCCGCAGCCTTGGCAAAGCTGTGGAGGGCGAGGCACTACAATATCTGAAGAAGCGTGGTGCACGGGCAATGTAATTCCCAACGATTCGCCAAGCAACTTTGGATTAAGCTCTCCCATGCGTGGCAAAGCTCCTGTGAGCCTACCAACAAATGTAGTATGCGGAAAGTATGCAGGAAGTAATTCTTCGTATATGGGATACCCCTCTTCGGCTATCACTATAGTTTTATAGTTTTTAACAAACGCTTCTATAGTTTTAAGCGGCAGCGGGTAGTGCGATATTTTTAAAACGCCACAATCAAGAGCATGAGTAGTTTTAATTTCCATAGCATAATTATATGCTATACCAAATGCTATAACGCCAATATTGCCCGAACCTTGAATAGATTTATTTAAAAATGATTGCTCCGATTCTTCGAGCAATTGTGTTTGTTTTTCAAGTAAATTAGCATAATTTTTACGAGCATTGGCGGGCAATAAAATCCACGAATTTTCCTGAGTTGAAGGGTTTAAAGCATTTTGCGGACGTTTGTCGGATTGCACCACCACCGCACGCGAATGCGATAAACGTGTAGTAACACGCACTATAATTGGGAGTGAAATTTTTTCGGAAAAATCGAAGGCATATTTCACCGCATCATACAATTCCTGCTGATTAGAAGGCTCAAGCAGCGGAAGATATGCAAACTTGCCATACATTCGGGTGTCTTGCTCATTTTGTGAAGAGTGCATCGAAGGGTCGTCTGCCACAAGCAGCACCATACCGCCATTGCAACCAGTTATAGCAGAATTTATAAACGCATCGGCAGCCACATTAAGCCCCACATGCTTCATGCAAATTAAAGCTCGTTTGCCCGAATACGACATACCCAAAGCAGCCTCGTAGGCAGTTTTTTCATTAGCCGACCAGCGAGAATGAATATTTTTTTCGCGAGCCTCTGCTGAATTTTGTATATACGTTGTAATTTCCGTAGAGGGCGTTCCCGGATAGGCATACACGCCCGAAATACCTGCATCAATTGCTGCCACAGCAACCGCCTCTGCACCTAAAAGAAGTTTTTTATTCATCTATATTTTGTAATCATTCCATTTTTTGAACAAAAAATATTCAAAAAATCATTCATTATTTAGAATCTACAAAAGTCATGTTTTTTTTAGAGTTTTTAAAATTTTTTGCAAAGTAAATTTTTGTAATTGTACCACAAGTTACGGCACAAAGTAAAGTACAAAATAATTATTTCTTTTTTAAAAATCTATTTCTAATAGTTGTCCATTTTTCTTTAACCAGTTTTTTGCTTTTTCATAGTTTGGTATTTGTATAGAAAGTATATTCCAAAATTCAAATGTATGATTTCCTTCTATTAAATGCACTAATTCGTGAGCCACTAAGTACTCTAAAACATACATAGGTGCTTTAATGATACGCCAATTAAAAATAATATTATTTTTAGGCGTACAAGACCCCCATCTATATCTCATTTCAGAAATTTTAATTTTATTATATTCAACTCCCAAACTTCTTGCATATTTTACAACTAAAGGTTTTATTTTTGTTATGGCTTGATTTAAATACCATTCCTTAAACAATTCATTTGCTTTATGTTGATTTGTTTTTGAAATTTTAAAGCGTTGGTCAAATTCTATTCCGTCAATTTCTTCTTCAACCACTGAAAGTTGATAATTTCTCCCCAAAAATAGTAACGTTTCTCCCGAAACAAACTCCTTACTATCGGCTATAATAGGATATTTTTGAGTATGATTTAATTTCTCTTGTATCCATTGTTTTTTGGTTTGCACAAGTTTATCAATTTTTTCGAATGTGAGATGTTCTGGGGCACGGACAATTATAGATCTGTCGCGCTCAACTGAAATATTGAGAGTTTTACGATTAGAGTATTTTATGTGATATTCAAATTGCATTATTAACTAACTATTGTAAAGTGATTTGTTTTTGCCAACTCCATTATTCTCGATATAACTTCATTGCGCTTAGTAATGATATTTGGTAAACGTGAAAAATCTGGTGACAATAATAATTTTTGCAATTCCTCTTTCAGTCTTGATTGAGCTGGAATACTTTCCCAAAATCCTGTTAATTTAATTTCAATTGCCACCAAATTAAAAACATGCTGCGTTAAATTTACATTTTGTGAAATTTCTTCTTCAGTTAAATCTCTATTGTCAAATATTTCCGCCTTAAAAATACGGAAAAAAGGCATCTGTTTTTTACGGTCTAATCCATACGTTTCTTCTTTTTCTCTATTCTTTATTTTCTCTCTTAATTTTTCTAATTCTTCATAAATTTTCTTCCAATTTCCTTTAAAATTTTGCAATATTTCTTCTAATGCTTGAGCAAAAGATGCAAACAATTCAGGGTCTTCATCTATATTTATATCAATAAAATGACGAATGGCATGTTCTACTTCTGCCGCTTTTGTTTTTTCTCGTTTTTTGGTAGCTATTACTTTGCTAAAAAAATCGTCGGCAATAATTGAAATAGGTTCAACCTGTTGATTTATACCTTGCGAAATTAAATACTGGTCGGCAATTTCTCTTAATTTTTTAGGAACACCTTTCAAACCACTTCTGAAAAAGATGTTCTATAACTTTGCTCTGGTTGTTGTTGCATTTGTAGTTCTAATATTTCCCAACCTAAACCTGCCAATTGTTTTAAAAAAGGCTTTTCTACATGACTATATTCGTCTAATTTTAGGGTAGAACCTGAATTACCTCTGTATTTATTGTCGTTGCTTAGTATCATACGGTATGGTTAAAAATGTTAAAAAAAACTGTCTTTCCGTTTCTGAATTAAATAAAAACACATTGTAAATCATAGAGTTACGAACTGTTTCTGTTTTCAAATTAAATAAAGAAAATAGTGTTTCCATTTTCTGATTAAATAAAACATTAAGCCCAATAAGGCACGTATAAGCTAAATTTCTTAGATACATTATTAGGGTCTTTTGCTTTTATCTTACCTGCTTCCATAGCATCTTTTATTAATAAAGATATTTGAGATGCTTGTTTTTCGTGCATCCCAAATCGTTTTCTTAAGCTCGTATTGTTAAAACCACCATTACCAAAATACTCAATAATACTATGTTGATAACAGGCTTCAATTCGTTCATCATTGGTCATTTCTGCATATTTCTTTGGGGCATACATTGTAACTTTAAAAGAGTTTTCGAGTTCTTCAAATTTTAAAGGTGGCAAACCATACAATTCAATAGCAATTACCGCTTTTTCAAAGCCTGAACCTCTTTCTTCACAAATGTTGTATCTTCTGAATGCTGATGCTAATATTTCGTTTCGAGATTCGGGTGTTGTGCGGATTAGTCTATCAATTTTTTTGGATGGTAGCAATTTACCAGGATTACTAAATACAATTCTGTCTTCAAAGATTTCTACCATTGGACCAGTGCCTCTGATATTGAAATCTTGATGAATTAAAATATTTGCTATTAATTCTCGAAGAGCTTTTTCTGGATAAATTGATGTTTCAACTCTTAAAGCATTTTTTATTATTTCGCTATCTTGAAGCAAACCTTGTACAAATATTATGAGAGATTCAAAACCAACTGCATATCCTTTTCTACCCGGATATTCTTTACTTGCACCTGCTTTGTTTTTGCCTTCGTATTTAATTAGACGAACAGATTTACGTGCTAAACCATCAAATTTATTAAGGTCTTTGGCTGCGGCAACTGCACCAAAGTTGGTAATGTAATAACCTTTGCCATCTACATCTATCAACATTTTTTCATCTACCATCCACTGCATAATTTCTTGCATTTTTGACGGTATTGGCTTGCCTAATAATTCTAAAATTTTATCGTATTCTAAAAGGGTGATTACTTCCAACTCTGTTAGCAGTTTTGATGCATGTAGCTCTTCCCATGTGGGTAATTTGCTATTGAGCATTAAAGCACCGACTTCTTGTCTTGATGCTTTACGAGTTGTGCCGCCGCTGCG
>JAAYPM010000073.1 GCA_012519815.1 Bacteroidales bacterium | reverse complement strand
CCGAACTTACACGAAAAAATAATGTCGATGGACTTCTACACCTTCTTTCGGAAGCGGTAAAAGATTATAATGATTTGGCTCTTGATAATTGTAAACGCCCACAGGTAGGAATTGTTGGAGAAATTTATTTGAAATATAATCCTTTTGCAAATATGTTTATAGCCGATTGGCTTGTTGGTGAGGGAATTGAAGTGCGTTTTCCAGATTTGCTTGACTTTTTTGTACAAGAATTTGTGAATATGCGAACAAATGAAAAAAATAGTGCAACTTCTTTTCGTTTGGGACAAAAGTTCTTTATTTCATTTCTTGAACAAAAATTATTAAAATTTGCTGATAAAATTGAAAAAATTGCATCAGATTTTAAATATTATCGTCCAAAACATTCAATTTACGAAAAAGCAAAACATGGCTCTGAAATAATAGATTTAGCAAATCAATTTGGCGAAGGATGGTTAATACCTGCCGAAATTGCATTGTTTGCAAAAGAGGGTGTGCATAATGTGGTAAGCCTCCAACCCTTTGGTTGTATTGCAAATCATATTATTGCAAAAGGAGTGGAGAAAAAAATTAAAACCTTGTATCCGCATACAAATTTACTGTTTCTTGATTATGATGGAGGCACAAGTAAAGTAAACGTGTATAATCGATTACACTTTTTAGTGCAGCATGCAAAAAACCAAATGAAAGAGTCTGAAATAGAAGTGATTTCACCAATAACAGAACCTTATTATGAAAATTGAAGGCGATATTCGCAAAATGAAAACAACACTTGTGAATGGTGTTGCAAATTATGTGTTAACACTTGGCGACACTGATATTCCTATGAATGAATTGTTAGGAAAACAAATTTCATTTCAATACACTGGTGCTATTTTTTGTGTAAAATGTGGAGCAAAAACAAAAACATCTTTTTTTCAGGGATTTTGTTATCCTTGTTTTACTACCGCTCCCGAAGCCGAAGAATGTGTGTTGAGACCCGAACTTTGTCAAGCTCAAAATGGCATTGCACGTGATATGACCTTTGCTCAAACACATTGTTTAATTCCTCATTATGTGTATGTTGCCGATACTGGTTCTGTAAAAGTTGGCGTAACACGAAACACTCAAATTCCTACTCGCTGGATAGACCAAGGGGCAATGGGGGCTATGGTATGTGCACAAACACCAAATCGATTTGTTGCTGGACAAATAGAAGTAATGCTTAAGCAACATTTTTCTGATAAAACAAATTGGCGAAAAATGCTTATGCAACAAAAATCAGATACCTTGTTGTTGCAACAAACATACGAATCAGCTCTAAATTATATTGATTCAGATTTCCAGTCGTGTGCGGTTTATGATTCTGAAATTCATTATATTACATATCCGGGAGAGGTGTGTGATGGCAAAATTCAAACAGTTAATTTTGATAAAACTCCTTTTTTCTCAGGAACATTACGTGGCATTAAAGGACAATATTTACTATTTGATTCAAATATAGTGTTAAATATCCGCAAACATGGTGGGTGTCGCGTTCAATGCACAGTATAAATAGTGTATGTGTAAAGAATAAGATTTATAATGCAAGACAGAAAATATGCAATTGTTATGTTTTTTGCTCTTCTAAGTTTAAGAGAAATGCATAAACAATCTCGGATTTTTTGTAAAAACAACTATATTTGTAGTTCATAATTAAAATTTGAATATTTATGCCAAAAGTTTCACTTAGCCAGGTTTTAAATGAAAGCACATTATTTTCACTTTTAACAAAAGAACAAAAACAGAAAATTTTAAATAATAGCACCCATCTTCGTTATAAAAAAGGTGAAACAATTTGTAAACAAGGTGCGTTTGCAAATCATATTATAGTAATTACAGAAGGATTGGCTAAAACATATCTTGAAGGCTCAAACGATAAAAATTTAATTATTAATATTTTAAAACCAGTAAGTTGGATTGGATTGTCGTCAACATATAACGAAATTACGTACAATTTTACTGCAGCAACAATAATTGATTCAAGCATTTGTTTTATTGAAAAAACGGTGTTTACCGATATTTTACTCGAAAATAATGAGTTTTCAAACGATATTATAGGCAGACTTTGTAACGATTCAAAACACTTTTTTAACAAAATCACAAGTCTTGGTAATAAGCAATTACATGGGCGTTTTGCTGATGCGCTACTCTATTTAAGTAAAAATGTGGCTAAAAGTCCAAGTATTGATTTGTCAATTACACGAAAAGAAATTGGCGACCTAGCTGGTATATCTACCGAAAGTGCTATTCGTCTTTTATCGGAATTAAACCACGATGGTATTATTAAACTTGAAGGCAAGAAAATTACTATTTTAAAAGAAAATTTACTCGAAAAACTAAGTAAAATTGGTTAACATAATGAATAACAAACTTTCACATTTAGAGCCGTCGGCAGTTTGGAAACATTTTGAAATTATTTGCTCAATCCCTCGTCCTTCAAAACACGAAGCTCAAATTTGTGCCTATATTATTTCATTTGCAAAATCATTAGGATTATCTTATGAACAAGATACATGTGGAAATATAATTATTCGTAAACCTGCGTTTGCAGGAAAAGAACATTATGCACCTGTTATATTGCAAGCTCATGTTGATATGGTGCCACAAAAAAACTCTACTACACAACATGATTTTTTAACCGATGCTATAGAACCAATAATTGATGGTGATTGGGTTCGTGCCAAAAATACTACACTCGGTGCTGATAATGGAATTGGACTTGCCGCAATACTTGCTGTTTTAGAATCAAAAACAATACAACACGGACCGCTTGAAGCGTTATTTACTACTGATGAAGAAACTGGCATGACGGGTGCGTTTGGATTGAAACCAAATAAACTCAAGGGACTCTATATGATTAATACCGATACCGAAGATGTGCATGATATAACGATTGGGTGTGCTGGAGGAATTGATGGGGTGTTTACATATTCCTATTCGCGTGTGGCAACTCATTCACAAACAAAAACGTATGAAATTACCTTAACAGGATTAACAGGTGGACATTCTGGATTTGAAATTGTTTTGAATAGAGCAAATGCAAATATGCTGCTTTGTGATTATTTACATCAAATTTACACAAAATGTAATGTGGATATTGCATATATGCAAGGTGGAGACATGCGTAATGCAATTCCACGCGAAGCAAAAGCTCTTATCTGTGTGCCTGCAGAATATCATGCTGATTATGTTGCGTTTACCGAATCGTACACAACAGCTCTCAAGCATTTATATAAAAAAACCGATCCAAATTTATCTTTGTATATACAAGAACATGCAAAACCAAACTATGTAATTTCAAAAACAGATGCTCATAGCTTGTTACAAGCTTTGTCATCGTGTTTTAATGGCGTTATTTCATTTGAAAATAATGACACTTCCTTGCCTCGTACATCAACAAACCTTTCAATTATTACTACAAAAGAAAATACAATTGAAGTAATTTGTTTGCTGCGAAGTTCGTGTTTTAAAGAAAAACAAATGCTGGTAAATAGCATGAAAACTCATTTTGAAACATATAGCTTTTGTGCCGAATTTTCGGGAGATTATCCTGAATGGAAGCCAATGTGGGATTCTCCACTTATTTCGCTTATACAAAATGCATATAAAAAAATTGCAGATATAGAATCTACACCAACAGTTGTGCATGCAGGCTTAGAATGTGGCGTTATACAAAGTATATATCCGCATATTGAATGTATTTCAATCGGTCCTACTATTCGCGGACCTCATTCACCTGACGAACGTGTTGAAATTAAAAGCGTTCACAGTTTTTGGTTAGTTTTAACCTATGTGCTTGAGCATTTTTTAGAAACAAAATAAAAGCATTTGTATTCTTTGATGTAATGTTACAAAGGATTTAAAATAATATGTATGAAGCAATATTTCCAACAAATAATAGATGTTATAGCACCATGGTTGTTATCTCATGGTATTCGAAAAATTATAATTCTGATAAGTGCATATGTTTTTCATGCGATTATAAAAAGAATAGTTATGAAAATGATTGCTCTTGCAGTTTT
>JAAYPM010000072.1 GCA_012519815.1 Bacteroidales bacterium | reverse complement strand
ATTTTGCTAAAAATACTTTACAAGTTGGAGAGTACGATATGCATGTAGTATATGAAGATGTTCATGAACCATTGCTTATAGGTGGATATTATTATGGATATAGAGAACCAATATTGCGTGTTGTAAATTCATATGGATGTGAAAGTGACTATTCTGAAGTGATTTTTGTTGGTGCAGTATGGAACTTATATGTTCCAACGGCATTTGCACCTATGAACCCAGCACATGGGGTGCGATATTTCCAACCAAAAGGATTTAATCTGGAATCAATGGAAGTGTATGTGTTTGATTTGTGGGGTAATATTGTATGGTACTCGAATGAAGTTGAAAATGGAAATTTTGTAGGAAAATGGGATGGAACATATGATGGAAAACCACTTAAATCTGATATGTATATTTGGAAAATAGAAGCAATTGGAGTTGATGGCCAATCGTGGAAAGGAGTCCCTGACGGAAAAGGTGGGTATAATAAATACGGTTCGGTTATGTTGTTACGATAAATTATTAAAAATGCATAAAAAAATGTCAGATGTTTTATAATGTCTGACATTTTTTTTTGCAACCTTTTCTCATAAGAATGTGTCATATAATAGAGAGGAGAGAGAATTGATAAAAACATATGTTTTTTTGATAAAATAGTATTGATGTTTTTATTCGTTTGATTGTATTTTAGTGAACTCGTTACATTGTCTGGTTTTTAATTTAAAAGAGATATGAAAGTCCAACAAAAAAAATCACGCTTATATGCATATATGTTCGTAGTTACAGTCATTGTTTTTATAATGACTCCTTTTTTTATATATGCTCAAACATGTACTAACACAGTAGGAGGAACAACATTTAATCCTATTCCAGAACATATGAATGATTATTATTTTCATATGAATTTTGCTGAGCAAGATGGACCTTCTGGTAATTTTTTAACTTCTCCAGCAGCTTTGGCGAGTGATGCTCTTGATTTTTTAGGAAACAATTTTGTATATGCGGTAACATCAAATCCGAATAAACTTAGAAGTGATTTTGTTGATGTAGATGATTTTATGTGTGTTATTAAATTGCAAACAGGTACCAATAGTCCTTTATTTAATTATAATATATATGGTCTTCAACCAGGATCAAATTATTCAGTTCGACTTAAAATATATCATTTGCCAATTTTTGATTCTGATTGTCATAATAGTAATAAATGGCAACAAACAAATTTGCGAATTGGCGTTAATCCTGACCAGTATGGTAATGGGTTAAGCGATTATTCATTAGGCTCTGAAGCTGCAAGTTGGGGAAAAAGTTTTGATTTTACTATTAATGGAACCCTTGCTGCAGGCGAGAGTAATTTGAATTTAGAGATACGTACAGGATATAATTTTCATACCTGCTCTGCTATTGGAATTGCAGAAATTGAAGTGATTGGATGTCTTAACCCAAAAATAAAATCAAGTCAAGGTAATGAGGTGTGTACTGGAGAGCAAACACTGTTAACTCTCGATAAAGAATATTACGCAAATTCATATGTGTGGCAAAAATCTACAAATGGCGGAAGCACATGGTCAAACATTTCAACTCAAAAAAGTATTGTTGATCAAGTAACTAAAAATTCTGTGTATAGGGCTGTTGTTGATGGAACTACAACACCAAATTATACTATTACAACTATAACATGTTGTGTTGACGCTTCTGGAAATGCAAGTTCGCGTGAAGTGGTGTTTTATGATGATTTTGGTAGATTCCTTGATGAAAATACCTATATCGATGCTTTTGGAACTACAACTGTGGGGTTAACAGCCCCGTTTCGTGCTCCGGTTCCTTATGTAATTCCAAATCACCAATATTCCGTTTCTGGACCTGTAGATGATGGTTGGTATGCCGTGTCTTCGTATATGTATAAAAATGTTGCGACATGGTTGGGTGCGCTTGCACAAGATCACTCCGAAGAACAAGATGGTGGATACCTTATTATTAACGTAAATCATAATTTTAAAGGAATTATATACGATAGACTTATTACTGGTTTATGTGAAGGCAAGGAATTGTATTTTGATGCTTTTGCTGGTAATGCGAGTGATGCGCAGCCTCCGGTTATTCAGTTACGTATTAAAAGCCCAGATGGTTCAGTTGTTCTTGCACAATCTCCTCCTATGACTCTTGCGGCTGGGTCTGGTTGGAACCGAATTCAAGTACCTCCTTTTACCTTAAATGGATACACGTCTGTCCGTATAGAAATTGATAGTCAAGGTGAAGGCTGGACAAGTGGTAATGACTTAGTGTTAGATGATATTAAAATTATGGCATGTGCCCCACCTCGTGTTGATTTGTTTTCTGATTTGCCTTCACTTACTAAAGACGGAGAGGTTTGTTCGGATCCAGTAGATTTGGGAATTTCTGTGAGCGATTTGTTATTGTCGTTTTATAATAATGCTCCTCGCTTTTTATACCAATGGACAACAACACCTAACAATAATACAAGCTGGAAAAATATTGGCACCCCTCAATCTGTTGCTTCTCTTGTGATTTCAGATCCTTCAGCGTCGCCTTATTTTAGTGGTGTACAAACAGGTGAGCATGTGTATTTCCGTGTGATTGCTGCAATGACAAGTGTGTTTACTGCTCATTCAAATTTTACTGCTCCTCATTATGCTGACCCAAATGATTTGTGTAAAAACTATTCTATTTCTGACCCTATTCAATTAACGTATAATTGTCCTACTTGTAAAAAGCCTGATTCTTTTACTATTAATTCGAGTAATGGTTTAGGATTATGTCCGGGTGAGTCAACTGTTT
>JAAYPM010000071.1 GCA_012519815.1 Bacteroidales bacterium | reverse complement strand
GTGAAAGAATAATTTTGTCAGTTCCTTTTTCAACACTAATTTCAGGTATATCTAACACAACTGGGGCATCAGAAGGCACAACAATTACTTTTACTTGAGCAGTAAATCCTCCATCTTCGGTTTTTACAGAAATATACGACACACCTAAGTCAAATGCAGTAACAACACCTTTATTATTTACATACGCAATATTTCGTGCAGATGAACTCCATGTATAATTTTTATTTGTTGCATCTATTGGCAACACTTTAGGATACACCGTGCTTGTTTCGCCTACTTTTAACACAATTGAATCTTGTTCAATTTCAACAGAAACAACACTCACTATTTGTGGACGAACTATTGCTACCGCCGATGCAGAAAGTCCGGTTGCAATTTCTTGTACCGTAATTGTAGCAAGACCTTCGCGAATACCTGTTACTAATCCCTGTGAATTTACAATAGCAATATTTTCATCATCGGAACTCCATACATATCCCTTAACATCAGCATCTAAAGGATTTATTCTTAAAGATAAAGGAGCAGATTCCTGTTCTAATACCGTAATAGTTTGCGGTAAAGAAAGAGAAACTAAAGGTGTTTTTACAATAAGCAAACAACTATCAGATAGATCTGTACCATCTTGTGCAAACGCATATATATAGGTAGAACCTGTTTTATGTGCAGTAACAACCCCCGATTGATTAATAGTAGCTATTTCAGTATTTTTCACCTGCCATTGTAATTCGGTATATGTAGCATGTGTTGGGCTAAGAGATGCAAACATTTGTTTTGTTTCATTTTTCACAAGCGTAAGAGTATCTTTAGTAATATCTACAGATGTAATGGACACTAAAGCTACTCTATTACGTTCAAAAAACAACACAGCATCTATCAAATCCAGAAGTGCTTGTTCTATTTGAAGTTGTTTTGCATTTGGAGTATATAAAATATCTTCTACTTCTGATAGATATTGTTCAAGACTATCTACCACCCATTCAGGGTATTGCCCAACATCATTTCCAATTAAATCTTCTCGATCCCTAATAATGTCAAGTAATTGGTCAACATACTTTACTTTTGCCTGCAATTCCGTGTTATCAGGAGTGCGTTCGGTAACAGTAACGTGCAATACAGCATTAATGGCAGTATCTGAAGTATCTGAAGCAAGAGCTACACGAACCTCTGCTGTACCGAAAGAAATTGCTTGCAGCAATCCTGATTCCGTAACTTGTACCACCCCCTCATCACTACTTTCCCAATATACTTCTTTATTAACAGCATTTACAGGCAATACCGTAGCATATACCGCTGAACTTACGGTACCTTCTTCTAAAGTTATAGTATTTCTATTTAAAACAATACGTTCTGCATAAATTGGAGATACATAAATTGTACACTGGCTCATTTTTTCGCCATTATGTAATACATTAACATATCCTGTTCCTGCTGCCAATGCTGTTACCACTCCAAATTCATCAACTTTTACAATACCAGGCTCTTGAGATTCCCATGTAAGATTCTTATCAGTAGCATTTGCAGGTATAAACTCAGGAGCAAATCCATAGCTTTCTCCAACCTGTAAACTAAGTGTTTGGAGAATAACAATACTGTCAAGTGAAATTGGTCTCAGCGTAGAAGTTACAGTAACTTTTTTAGTAATATTTGTGCCATCGGTACTGGTGTATATAATATCGCTTACACCGGGATGCGTAACTTCAAAACAATTATTACCTAAGGATTTAAGGGTATTTCCTTGTGGAGACATTGCCACGTTTGGTGTAGTTCCAAAAGGAATTTCAAATTCAGGTTCATATTCAAAATCAACAGTAACTTCAACGCATACTGTATCACCTACATATACCTCGCCTGTTTGTTTTTGTAATTTCACATCAATTTTAGTAATTGGTGAAAACACAATCTCATCTTCTTCAAGAATAAAGTTTATATATTCGGTATCTCCCCAGCGCTTAATACTTATTAAAATCTCTTGCCCTTGTTCTACATAGGTTGTAGTTTTACTTCCATTACCAAAATCACAATTTACAGGCTCAGAAATAGAAATAAAACCATCATTTTCGTCATAGATTCCAATAAATGGATATATCTGCCCATACATACATGTACTTACCGTAATAAAACTTGTGGTTTGCGCTGTATATGTATAATACTTTTCTGTTTCATTATTCGCAAACGCTACAGGATTTTGTCCAAGTTTAGCAGTAAGAGGATTATCATACGTACTACCTTGCGGTGCAGGTGATTTGGTATAATACACAGTCCATTCTTTTCGAGTATCATTATCTTCAGCAATAACAATAATATTTAAAGTATCTCTATCTTTTTCAGCATTAAAATAATTATTTCCAAAATCCACCTCTGCACCAGCAGAAACTATAATTTGTAAATCTTCTAAAGATTCTAAATACTCCTCTGCATTCCATGCTAAAATAAGAGTAGCAGTACTGTCCTCTGTGTTAATTGTATAGTCTTTAATAGCTTCTGAACGGAACCCCATTAAACCTGCAGCATTGCTAGCAAATTCTTGTCGTTCTACATTAATTGTCCATGTTTCAGATATAGAATTATTATACAAACTTCGCAATTCAACTTCCTTACTATTAGCAGTATCGAAATAAAGAGGATTGCCGCCACTACATATTGGCTCCGATCCATCCCACATAGTATTACCAACTTCTAACTCAAAGTACATAGACAATTCTGAAATTGGTGCAGAACGTGTCAAATGTAAATTCACTTCCTTCTTATCCTCATCTATTTCTGCCTTAGCAAAATCATAGTCTGTAGATATAGTTTTTATTGCAACTTTATGTATTGGAGATGCACGCAATTCCCATTTTACATTTGCAAAATATGCATTGTTTGCCTTACATTGAATATATACTGTTTCTCCTGCATTAAGCTGCCAAATAGTATTTTTCCGCATTTCAGGACAGTAATCATACATATATTCAGCTGCTAATTCAGAGTAATCATTACCATCTAACCCTTGCGAACAAGCAGTAAACAATGTAACATCAACACCTAAGTCATCAAAGCGTTCCTGTAGATCAACCACTTCAAGATATACATCTTCTGTAGGAGTATATTGATACCAATGTTCAAATTCAATATTTGTTGTTATTACTCCGGGGTTTTCAATCACTTCAGCAGCACTACATACAATATGTTCTGGTTTTTGCATACCTGCTTGTAAACTATAGCTTATAGTATAAGAATTTTTCGGTGCTTCCTCATTAAAAACAAGCAGCATTTTGTAGGTTGTATTTTCCTCTGACCAAAACACAAGTGCATTATCCAGATATATAAAATCAACCGTTCCTTGTATCTCTTCAGAAACAACAGCTGGACAATCATCAAACAATAACACACTAGCATCATTCTGAAGATCAGCCTGTAATGCTACCATACCCTCTCCGGGGGTAAATTCAAACCATACAATATTACTTGTTGATTCTATTTCCGTTTCAGATGTTTTTAATTGTATTGGCTGCTTACAAGAATACCCATCAGGCATTTCTCCAGTAGGGTCTAATTCAATAGTCCATTCAACTGGCTCTTCGTCTATAAACCATACAATTATATATTCTTGACCTGCCCGAACAGGGAATAACAAATCTTTTCCTCCTGTAGCATATCCAAAAATTTCGGCAGATTTATTACATTGGTTACTTGTTGCCCTTACACCTGCATTAATTTCGCGAGTAGGATTAGCTTGAGAAACTGTTACCACTCCAGCCCGTATAGGAGTGTATGAATAGTATATTTCATCCATATTTTCTGGTGTGCGATACGTTGTGTCTGCAACCACAGGTATAGGTTTATGGCACACCTCTCCATCATAAAAATCACGTGTTGTAAATTCCCAATTTGTGGGTTCATATACATATCCCTCAACAGAAAAATATACTGTTTCGTTTTTTTGAATAGTATAAATCAAACGCTGCAAAGCAGGATTATCTTCACAATCTTGCACCTTATAATCAAGATAAGAGTCAAAATTATCACCATGTGGTTGGTATGGTTGACTCGTGTTGTAACATTCTGAATACATATTAAAATTAATATACCCCCAATCCAAATCATTACCACAAGCAGAAAGCTCAATAACCTCGTCTTTGTTTGCAGTGTATGTGTACCATCTTGATATAAATTGATTAGGTTCAATTGAAAAATTCCGATACAAATCCCCCTCATCCTCCTTTGTTAATTCAATAGGCAGGGTACATAATTCCCCTGGTTGAGGTTCTATTTCATTAATATAAAAAGTAAACTCACTAATACCATCAACATCTCCTTGTGTCACCACATTAAAATATAATGTTTCTCCTTTGTTTAGAGTATAAATTTTCTTCTCACCGAATTCACAATCATCAATAGTAATTTCATAATAATAGTTCTCATCACAACCTAAATACGTCTCAAACACCTCTCGCCACGCAGAATAGGTACTATCACAAAGATCTATTTCTATACGAATATCTTTTTCTGCTGTATATGAATACCAGATGTATGCATAAGGTGCCTCCATCTCATATTCTCCATGCACATTAGAAAAATCAAAAATTATAAGAGTATCAACAGAAACAGGTATAGCTGATTCACAATAATTTTCATCATTTCGCGAATAGGAGTATATGCTCAACAATAAAGCACATACAAACATAATAGTAGATGTAATTTTTTTCATATAAAAGGGGGTATTAAAGTTTATAAATTGAGTATGTTTATAGTAATAGATTTTTTATTATAAAAAGGATTTTATTTCATTACAGTTATTTCAGTTAAAGAAATACAAAGTACGATAAAAAAAATTAGTATTTCAATTTTTTTTATAGATAAAAAACATTGTTGTAATTTTCCTTCTTTTAACCGCAGAGTGCACAAAGAATTTACGCAAAGTTCGCGGAGTAATGGTTTCATCTGTTGAGGATTTCTTTATGATTACGATTCACGCAAACATCTGCACAATTTTGTGTAACACAGCCACACATTCGTCTATTTCTTGTATAGTATTATACATACCAAAAGAGATGCGTGCAGTACCGGGTATTCCATAAAATTGCATAACGGGTTCGGTGCAATGCGTTCCTGTTCTTATTGCAATGCCGCGTTTATCTAAAATCATACCCACATCAGCAGGGTGTGCTCCTTGCAATAAAAATGAAATAGCACCCGCTTTTTGCGAGGCTGTGCCAATTATACGAATTTCATCTATAGCCTCAAGAGCTTGTGTAGCATGTTTCATTAAGCTATTTTCGTGTAACATAACAGCTTGCATGCCTATTTTTTGCATATAGTTTAAGGCTACACCAAGTGCATGCGCACCAACATAATTTGATGTTCCGGCTTCAAATTTAAAAGGTATATCATTATAAATAGTTTTTTCAAGCGTAACTGTTTCAATCATATCGCCCCCAGATTGATAGGGAGGTAATTTTTCGAGCCAAGCCTCTTTTCCCCACAATACTCCTATTCCATTAGGAGCATATATTTTATGTCCGGAAAACACAAAAAAATCACAACCTAAATCCTGTACATCTATAGGTTCATGCTGAATTGATTGGGAACCATCAACAAGCACAGGCACATTGTATGCGTGTGCTTTTTCAATAATACGTTTAATAGGATTAACGGTGCCTAAACTATTAGAAATATGAATAATAGAAACGAATTTTGTTTTTTTCGACAACAATCGCTCAAAGGCTTCTATATCGAGTTCGCCATTTTCAAAAAACGGAATGTATTTTAGCACCGCCTGTTTTTTTTCGCATATTATTTGCCATGGCACCAAATTAGAATGATGCTCCATAGCCGAAACAATAATTTCATCGCCCTCAGTTAGGTATGTTTTTCCAAATGAAGAGGCAACAAGATTAATAGATTCGGTAGCTCCTTTTGTAAAAATTATTTCGTTTTTATGAGGTGCATGTATAAAATGCTGCACAATTTCGCGTGCGTTTTCATAGAGTTCTGTAGATTTTTGACTTAAACTATGTATGCCTCTGTGAATATTGCTATTATACTTGGAATACATGTCAACAACTGCATCTATAACACATTGAGGCTTTTGAGTTGTTGCAGCAGAATCAAAATAAATAAAATTGTGTGAATGTATTTTCTGTGAAAGAATCGGAAAATCATTTCGTATATCGTGAATGGGATACATTTTTTTTTGCCAAAGATAAAAAATATCAAAATACTATGAAGGGAATAAGAAATAAAATGTTTTTTATTTTCTTTTTTACTTTTTTTTTGGTTCCATTCCTAACGGAATGATTTTTTTTACATCTAAAGCCAATAATGGAATTGGATTTATTTATTAGTCCTCCTGCTGAAGCAGGAGGCAATTCAAAAGCAGGCAATTTAAATTGAATAGGAACGGGTTTTAACCCGTTCCAAATGAAAAGGAATGCAATGTTTTCCCTCGTTCATCATTTGACAACGGTCGCCCCTATGTGGTCGCCCGTTTACCTCAATGTGGTATTTTATTTTTATATGTAATGTTATTCATCATTCTACATTAACAAAAACCATATTTTAAAACATTTTCCATACAGGGCGTGGACATTGAGCGTAGCCGAAATGCCCTACAATTCCGTGTAAAACCACAATGCTTTGCATGCAAAAACGGCTGAAAGCTTTACTGACAGTACTCCCATTACCAGAAAAGAAATACCTTTATTACATTATAATAAACCACTGTCCTAAAAATGGGAAGCTTACAATCTCAGTGCCGATAATGCTGGGGGACGCGTAAACTACAATTACAGTTCTTTAGGCAGATGCATCCTCAATAAGGATAATAGTTTTTCTGTTCGTTGTGTACGGGATTAATTAATGTAGAAACACATAAAAAAACTGCATGTTTCGCATATTCTATACGTAAGGTGAGTAGTTATAGAATATAAGAAACATGCATAGAGTACACACACCGCTTGTGTGTGTTTAAAAGAAAGTATCTTTTATAGCATCTACATAATCAAGTTTTTCCCATGCAAAGAAATCAACTTCTTTTTTAATTTCTTTACCATTTGAAAATACTGTTACGGTATGTTTATATGGGTCTCTTCCAAAATGCCCATATGATGCTGTTGGTAAAAAAATAGGGTTTGTTAAACCAAATCTTGCTACTATTGATGCTGGTCGCATATCAAACATTTCTGCAATGATATTTCCTAATTCTTCATCGGTATATTTTTTACCATCGGTTTTTCTTTTTGCTTTGCTTGTGCCATATGTGTTTATATAAATATTCACAGGGTCAGCAACGCCAATTGCATACGAAACTTGCACCAAACACTCCGAAGCAACGCCTGCTGCAACTATGTTTTTAGCAATATGACGGCACGCATACGCTGCACTTCTATCCACTTTTGAAGAGTCTTTACCAGAAAATGCACCACCACCATGTGCACCTCGTCCTCCATAGGTATCAACAATAATTTTTCTGCCTGTTAATCCTGTATCACCATGAGGACCACCAATTACGAATTTCCCTGTTGGGTTTACCATAAGTTTATAGCCTTGGTCAAATAATTTACGAAGGCGTGCAGGGTAACTTTTTCGAGTTTTGCTAATAACATACTTTTCTAAATCTTCTGCAATTTTCATTTGCATATCAGCATCAGAAATACCTAAATCATCGTGTTGTGTAGAAATTACTATAGTATCAATGCGTATTGGCTTATGAGTTTTTGCATCGTATTCAATAGTAAGTTGCGATTTAGAGTCGGGACGCAAATAAGGCATTTTTTTAGAGTTTTTTCTCACATCTGCAAGAACTTCTAATAAACGATGAGAAATGTCAAGAGTGAGTGGCATAAAATTATCGGTTTCGTTTACTGCGTACCCAAACATCATTCCTTGGTCACCAGCACCTTGCAACATTGGGTCTTCGCGTTCAACACCTTGATTAATATCTGAAGATTGCTCGTGAATTGCAGAAATAACGCCACACGAATCGCCGTCAAATTTGTATGCAGCTTTATTGTATCCAATTTCATTAACAACACGCCGTGCAATACTTTGAGCGTCAATAGTAGCTTTTGTTTTAACCTCGCCACTTAACACAATTAAACCTGTGGTTACCAATGTTTCGCAGGCTACTTTTGATTGAGGGTCTTGTGCTAAAAACGCATCAAGTAATGCGTCAGAAATTTGGTCGGAAACTTTGTCTGGGTGTCCTTCAGACACTGATTCAGAAGTAAATAAATATCCCATTTTTATAGTTTTTTAAAGTAAGTAAGAAGAAAAATTTGTGAAAAAGCAAAAACGTGGGAATATCCGTTGTTTTAGCATTTTTTTCGTGGTTGCAATCAACTCAAATCTTTCCACATTTAATGATACAAATGTACTGTTTTTTTTATTTTGAACTAAATAATATTTAAAAAAAATATTTTTTTAATGATGAATGTAGAGTGCTTAATGATGAATGACATTTTTTTATTCATCATATTTTGATACAAAGTCCATGCGGAGAGTGGACATTGAGCGTAGTCGAAATGTCCCTACAATTCTATGTAAAGCCACAAGATTTTGCGGCTCTACGTAAAACGCAGAGAATACAGAAAAACCCACGATTCCGAAACCCCGATAGAAATTTAATAATCTTATTTTTCTTTTTTTAATGCTTAATGTAGAGTACTTAATGATGAATGACATTTTTTTATTCATCACTAAGCATTAAGCATTCAACATTTTCTCGTTCCTTAGTTAAGTGTACAGTCAACCCGCATGGTTTTTGTTTTAAAATAGAGTTTTATTAAAAAACAACACCTACTTTAAAAACTATAAGTGGAACAATTCCAGTGTATCCCATGTCAAAAATACTTGAATGACTGTTTATGAATGATTTATCGCCATATGAAACTAAGCTGTATCGTGCACCAACTCCTGCATATAAATCTATAATAAATCGCTCAACAGGCTCCATTTCTAAGCCAATGGCAAGGTTAGGTCCAAATTTGTTTATCCCTATATGTTTGTCTTCGTCTCGACCAACAAAGGTGGTAATTCCAAGGGTTTCGTCTGTTACCCACTCCGCCTCTACTTGAATTACATCATAAAAATTATACAACATTCCGTACATAATGTATCCACGAAGCGGATTAGAAAGCTCATTAATGCGAATTTTATGAAAAAGTTCTCCGCCAATTCCTAACATTTTACCGTTATTTCCCTCCTCTTCGGAATTGGGACTTTTTACGTAGAAACGAGGTGCTAAAACAACGCTGCTTCCATTTTGGTATCGTCTTTCAATATCAATACGCATAGCATTTTCGGCGGTAAATTGAGGTGCAATAGACCAAATATATGTATTTGTATTTTGCCTTGAAGAAAAACCTGATTCTTGTGCTATACCTAAGTTACTTAGGAACATAAGAAATATACATGTGGTAATTATTGTTTTCATAGGAATTTATTTTTCTATTAAAATTGAACTAAGATGCGTAATTTGTAATGTTGTGGTATCATACGAATATTGTAAAATACCAGCTTTGCTTGTTACAATAAGATTTCCATAATATGGTATCACATCGTATGCTTGTGAAATTGGGAATGTCTTTTTTAATTCTAAATCAAGAATGTTTTTCTTAGAATACACAAGTAAATTATTGTTGTCGCATACAAATAAAAAATCACCATCAACGCCTAATCCTTTTGGCGATTCCATTTGATAAGAATTTATATACATTGGACTTTGCACATCTTGCATAGCAAGAACTTGTAGTTCGTTTGTATATCTTCCGCATATTTCTTGTGCAGAATTAAGCGTAATAAACGCATGAGTTCCGTCAAATACTACGGGGTCGCACGAAGTTGTGTGCCAATATCTACTTACATATACAACATCATGAGGATTAGAAATATCATACACATACATACCGTCTTGTGAACCAATAAATAATAAGGTATCATAGGTAAACAATGTTTCTAATCCGGGATTTATGTCGATGCTATTTTCAAGTATCGGAATTTCTTGATTTGTTATATTATATACATATAATTTTGTATTTGTAAGCACATACAATGCGTTTTGTGATGTAGTAAATCTCGCCATAGAGCCACCTCTGCCACTTAAACCGGGTATTAAAGGAATTGTTCCAATCTCAGACATTTTTGTTACAGAACTATCAGCACAAGCTGCAAGTATAAAAACAAATGCGAGTATAAGATAAAAAGAATTATATATATGTTTCATGTTTGTATGCTTATTGTTTGACTTACTTCTTTTTCCATGCAATAATAATTGTTCCTTTTGGTCGATTTTGATTTGTATATCGTTCAGGAATATCGCCATATGGAGATGTGATTTCTGGTAAAATATTTCGTTCGCGTCTTAGTTCTTTAACTGCTAAAAAATCTGAAATATCTAAAGTAACCATATCAACTGCACTTGCGGCATACATTATTTTTCCCTGAACGGTTACGTCTGTGCAACCTAATATTCGAATAAATCCTAATGAAACAGGATTAGAAGGATTGCTATTATCGAATATATGAACGCCATAAAATTGTTCTATTACAAACAAATGTATTCCGCGAATAAAAATTTTGCCCGGATTTTGCAACTTTTGTGCAGACATTGAAGCTATTGAATTTTCGAGCGTTGCACGTTCAATAATTATTGGAGTATATTGATATTTACTTTGATTTGCAGCATATAATATACTAAGTCCAATACTTATTATAACTATAGGAATAAAAATAAAACGTTTCATAGTGGGTGTGTTTTGATTTTTTTTTCAAATATATATATTTTTTATTTCTCTCTTTTATTTTTCAATATTTTTTTTCAAGAGTATAAAAAAAAGCACAAAAAAAGGGTGCAGAAAAAAATCAAGCACCCTTTTTAAAATTATATATTTGTTTAGTTAATAGGAGTAAATGTAGAGTATGCAATATCTTTACCTACTTGAATACTATTATTATATACAGCTGTAAGATTTATTGTTGCAGGAGCAGAATACACGCCATCTTTATCTTCTGTTTTCCATTTGTCATCACCAGAATCGTAAATACGTTGTCTTGCTTCAAAATCATACGCTTTTACTGTTGCTTTTTGTTCGTAATCTTTCGTGCCACTTTCAACAGTTTCAATAGTAAACACATACGCTCCTTTAGCATCTGTTTTTGTTGTATATACTTTTTCTGCATTTGTAAAAGGGTCTTTATCAAGTGTTAAAACCACGGTATGATTACTTAAATAATCTTTTTCACCTTTATCTAAAATATATACATATCCACGAACTGTAGCTTTCCCTATAGAAACAGCATCTGAAGCTGCACCTATTTGAGTACCAGTAATAGAAATATCGCTCACTTCATTTACACCAGTTTTTACTGTTATTGTATCTGTTTGGCTTGTAAATAAAGCTCTTTCTCCTACGGTTAATTCACCTCCAGAATACGCATCAAGTGTGCCGATAAATCCACTTGTTGAAACAAATGCACTTACGCCTTCAGCGTTTGTTTTAATAGTAATTGAATATTCACCTTCAGCATTAGTTACATCTTCAAAGGTTTCAACACCAATAGCACTTTTTGAATTAGGATATAATTCAGATTTTTTAACAGTAACAATTACTTTTACTCCTTCTACTGGTATTTTACCGCTTGGTAAAATTTGTTTTGTTACTATACCCGTAATTGTTGCTTCTCCAAGAATATCTGATGGAGTAAAGTTTACCTCTTTTTCTTTATTGCACGCTATCATTGTTATAGCTACTGAAAATAAAAAAATTAATTTTTTCATGATTTCTATTAGTTTTAAAGTTTAAAAATGTATTGTTTTAATTAAAAATGAAAAGTTATAACTATTGCAGCCGCACCACCACCTAAGTTTGTGTTGCCATCTAAAGTATTGTTCAGCGAGAATACGTTTTCTGTATCCATATCAACTGTAAAGCCACTGTTTCTATATTTATTATCAAGTTTTACAGTTTCATGTATTACTTCTGGTCCTGATTCTCCATTAAAAAACACTTCTTGTTTTACTTTTAAATCTCTTCTGTTTTGGAATGCATAGCCAAATCCATATTCAGCACCTATACAAATTTTTGGAGCAACAAAATATTCTACTCCAACAAAACCGCGAACACCTATATGAAGAGCACCTCTATAGCTAACTTCAGTATCTCGAGCTATACGTGCCGTAGCAGGAGTTTGGGTTCCAACATTAGCAGCGTTAAAATCTGTTGTAAAATCAACAGCGTATTGATCAGAAAATGCATTTCCGTATTCTACTTTTTCTTTTGCAGATGTTACACCTAATCCGAACTCTCCACCATAATATCCTTGTAATCTACCGTAGCCTCTTCGCATTTCGTATCCTACCGCACTCATTACATGCGTTTTAGAAAACTTCAACTCATCGTTTACGGTAATTAATGTTGCCGCAGCAATATCATCTGCAGTTCCTAAGCTTGCTTGGTAACGAATGTCTGCATTTTCAACAGGATTAATAAATGTTCCAGCTAATGTGTTTACACCAAAGCGAACGCGTACTGCTGTAAGGTCTGATAAAAAATACTTTCCTGTTATTTGATTGTTGTTATGAGCATATGTTACACTACCTGCAGCAACATTGACTGCTGTAGGTGCACTGTTTCCCATAATGCTAACATAACGCATACTATTAAATACTAAGTCTAACATAGGAACAGCATTAAAACCAATTCCTATATCCCCTTGTTGTGGCAATATTTCTTGTCCTTTTTTGTTTTCTGTCGGTGAATTTTGAACTCGAACTGGTTTTGTTTTTTGAACTTGAGCTGCTTCTTGAACTTGAGTATTTTCTTGTGCTTGTACTAAAAAAATACCAAATATAGCACATGCTAAAGTGAGTGTTTTTTTCATAGAAATTTGTTTTTAAATGATAGTTTGTTTAAAATTTTACGCAAAAGTATTAAAAAAAAACAAGTATGCAAGTGTTTGTGTAAAAATACATGCGAATTAATACGTAAATTACAATTGCAAGTCTTTAACGTGTAGTATATATATATTGCAAGTAGGAAGTGACTAATCGTGAACCTCTTAGCATTTATTCCTGCTTTCCGAAATGGCAGATTTTGTTGATGAATTTCAATTGAAGAGCAAACTTTCAATTTACCGAGAAACGTTCAATCGAATTACTTTATTCGCTATTTTTACAAATTGGCTGTTATGCATTCGTATTTTTTTATTTGAAGATTTCATTAGTGATTCTCACTAATTCAGCTTCAAGATTAGGGTTTAACACATTATGAGGAATATCGAATTCTTCAAGAACGTTTTTAAAACGCCTAAAACCTTCATCTGAACGAAGTTCAACCCACTGTACATTTAGTTCGTCTAATTGAGATTTATTCTGATCCGAAAGCTTATCAGCAACAAAAACACTACTATCCCTTGCTATTACAACATCTGCACTTTCAGGATTTCCTTTACCCATCAATTTAACTTCACATTTGTAAGTGTTTTTACCTTTATATAAGAAAAAATCAACCTCTCGATTAACGTCACCTTTTCGCACTCTTTTTGCTCTTGGTTTTATTGCATAAAAATCTTCTGGCACTCCATAAAGTTTACAAAGTGTAACCATTAAAGGTCCTTCGGTTTGTTTTCCTGCAGTACTCCATAATCCACCACGTAAAGCAGCTCTTTTAACTGCAAGAGTGTTTATCACTATCAAACTTTCATTTATATTTAACTCAACACTTACTTTATTAAATTTGATTGTTAGATTTAAATCAATATCTTCTATTTGAGTTAACTCATCTATAGCGCTATATAAGGTATCGTAATGCTCATAAGATGCATCGATTACAACTTGTCTTGTCCCGGAATTATACATATTTGTGATTGTCTTTTTGTTAAGACCAGAATGTATAGCTATATCATCAGGTGGTAAGTCTTCGTTTAACATTTCCTTTTTGTACCAATCAACAGAAATATCTTCGTTTTTCAATTTAGCAAATGCAATCTGTTTGAAAAAATCTATTGAAAACTGTAAGAATTCTGCATTTATTAATGTTACAATTTCAATTCTATAATCATCACCATTTATTAGTTTTTTGATGATGCTTTTTGTTACTTGATCAGTTAATGTCATTTGCTATTTTTTTAAATTCTTCTATTTCTAAAAACTTACTCTCTGGTTCATTAAAAAGGGATTTTCCTTTTTTTATTGATTTCATATAATTAAAATATTCATCATTTAATTCTGTAAGAAAAAAACGTCTATTCAAAGCTTTAGCAGCACGGCC
>JAAYPM010000070.1 GCA_012519815.1 Bacteroidales bacterium | reverse complement strand
CCGAATTTCTCCAATATCATCAAATATTAAAGGAGCAATTTGAAAGGATAATACAGCCTTTTCAAAAATCAAAAAAATTAAAAATCAACATTAGTTTTGTTAGCGATACTAAATCTTTCTTCGTTAATCTTGCTGATATTGTTTGCGGTCTTGTTCGAGATGATAAAGAGATACCAACTACAAAATGCCCTTGTGAAAAAGTATTTTCAGAGGCAAATCCGCAACAGATTTATAAAAATAATCCTTTGGCTGCTTTGAATATTATATTTCAGAAATTCATAGAATACGGTAATAGTAGCAATATTGATTTAATTCAATTAATTTTAGATGAAAGTCGTTCAGATGATGAAATATACAATCAAATGTGGGATGGGATTTATAGCTTTCTAAAATATCAAATTAATCATCGGTACGATGAAGGTAATTTACATAAATTAATAGGCATTAGAGATTTGTTTTTATCTGAGTTTGAAAAACATTATGCAAAAATAACTAATGGCAAACAATTGGAATTTTTGACTCTGTTTATTGAATATGCTTCTCATAACGGAGAAACAAAACATCCATTTGAAAAAGATTTTGTTTTAAAACTACTGAACGAAAATCAAGGGGAGAACCGTTTATTGCGAAAGTGGGAAAAATGGATAAGCTATCAGCTTCGTTCAGCACAAATTAATTTTAATGCATATAATTTTAATACAGCTGAAAATAATTTTAGCGACTTGTGGTCGCAACAAGAAAATATAACCAAAATAATTACATTCGATAACAAAAGAGATGAACACACGGTCGCTATCTTGGGTACACTGGCTCAATCTTATGCGTATAACGGAAAACTAAAAGAAGCTGTGGAATATTTTGAACTTTCATTAGAAAGTACTGTAAAAACATCTGCACAAACCTATTCTTACTTATTTGCTTGCTATTTCGGATTAGAAGATATTGAAAATGCAAAAAAATGCTTTAAAAAACTTACCGGATGCAAAGCAGAAGAGTTTATCCACTCAAAAGCTAAAAATATATGGCAATTATTAGCTTATGCCAAATTAAGAGCTTTAGAACTCTATAAGCTAAAAAACACCCAATTGCCAGAAGTTTTGCCTCAGAAAGATGCAAAAACAGCATATCCATATCCTTTAGTGCTCAAATGGCTTTCTGTTGCTTTGTATATCGAAGATAAGGAGCACAATAAAGAAAGGATAAGTGGATATCTAAATCAAGGAATTGAAGAATTATTAAACAATTCCAATGGCTTTACTATAAAGACTCTTGCTTTGCCTCTTATTCAGCTTTTTGCATTGGTGGATAATAGCAATCCATATCATAGACAATACAATAAACTATTAGCAGAACTAACAAGAGAAAATGAATATTTTAAAAATTTTATAATAAAATCAGATTGCTTAAACAGTATTAAAAGCGATACTGATTACTGGCATAGAGCTAGTGCACTACCTTTTATTTATTCTTAAAAATAGTATTAAATAATAATAGTCTAAAATAATAATAGTCTAAAATCATCAAATTAAAAAATATATTCCAACGTAAAACAACAACAGTTCAGAATTTTCAAACAGTTCAAAAACTATTAAAATTTCTACTATTGTAATAAATAGGTTTAAGGGTTTAAAGATTTAAGGGAATAAAACGAAACTGTTTGGTTAAGTCAAGCACAATTAGTAACGTTACATCAAAGTAGTAAGTCCAATGTGAGTAAGCATATTGAAAATATTTTTTCAGAAGGGAAACTTATAGAAAAAGCAACTGTTTCCAAAATGGAAATAGTTCAACAAGAAGGTTCTCGTATGATTACAAGAACAGTAGAACATTATAGCTTAGATGTTATTATTTCTGTTGGATATAGAATAAAATCGTTAGTGATGAATGAAAAAAATGCCATTAAGCACTAAGCACTCTACATTCATCATTAAAACACATTCATCATCGTTTCATAGCTCTATCTATGTCGCGTTTTGCATCTTTTGCTTTAATAGATTCGCGTTTATCGTGAAGTTTTTTACCACGTGCCAATGCAATATCAACTTTAGCCCAACCGCGTGATGTTATAAACATGCCAAGTACAACAATAGTGTTTCCTTTGTCTTTAAGTTTTTCTTCTAATTTTTGTATTTCTTTTTTGTTGAGCAGCAACTTTCGTTCGCGTGTGGTGTCATGATTGTTGTAGCTGCCAAACGCATATTCTGCAATGTGCATTCCTTTAACCCACACTTCGCGATTGGTGATATAACAAAATGCTTCGGAAATACTTACTTTTGAAAGACGAACTGATTTAATTTCGGTGCCCGAAAGAATAATGCCAGCCGTGTATCTGTCTATAATTTCGTATTCAAAATGTGCTTTTTTATTTTTTATATGCAGCTGTGTTTTTGTCATATTTTCGGGAAATTATGCCTTAATTTTTTATATTTGTACATCAATTAATTGCAGTTTCAAAAATACATTTTTTTTTACACTTTTCTATAATACATTTTTTTTGTGCAAAATAAACCAATACTTCCCATTATTTTAGGACCTACGGCAAGTGGTAAAACAGCTCTTGCAACGGCGATTGCCTACAAATTGCAGTACGAAATAATAAGTGCCGATTCGCGGCAGGTGTATAAGGGAATGACGATTGGTACGGGTAAAGATTTATCGGAATATACGGTACAAGGTGTTCAAATTCCCTATCATCTTATTGATATTGTAGATGCAGGATATATGTATAATTTATTTGAATTTTCTCAGGATTTTGCTCGTGCATATACCGATATTTTGCAACGCAACAAACAGGCTCTTGTGTGTGGTGGAACAGGTTTGTATGTGGAATCAATTATAAAACAATATACTATGGTTAAAGTGCCCGAAGATGCTGATTTTCGTGCTGCCTGTGAATTGCGAAGTTTTGAGGATTTGAAGCAAGAGTTTTTACAATATAAAACGCCACATAATGTTACAGATTTTGATACAAAAAAGCGTTTAATACGTGCTATATAAATTGCACGATATGAGCATCATCATGCACCACAAAAAAACGAAGCAACTTTGAAGTATGAACCTCTTGTTATGGGAATTGCAATTTCGCGTGAAACACGGAGAAATAGGATAGAGGCACGCTTGCATAATCGTATCCATCAGGGCTTAATTGATGAGGTTGAGGAACTTATTGAGTCGGGGGTAACGCACAAAATATTGCAATATTATGGTTTGGAATATAGATATGCATCATTGTATATTCTTGGAGAACTTTCAAAAGAGCAGTTTGAACAACAATTATGCACCGCTATTTTTCAGTTTGCAAAGCGCCAAATGACTTGGTTTCGTGGCATGGAGCGACGAGGAATTCATGTGCATTGGATTGATGGAGAATGTGCTTTGCCAGAGCAAGTAAACAGTGTGATAGAACATATTTCTAAGCATCACACCGCAGCAAAATAAAACGTAAGAATTAATATTCTAATTCGCCGTATCCTTGTCGAATAATTTCAATTTCGTTGCTTGAAGAGCAATCAACAATAGTAGAGGGAATATTGTTTCCAAATCCGCCATCAACAACCGCATCTACTAAATTATCAAATTCTTCTTTTAATAATTCTGGGTCGGTGGTATATTCACTAATGGCATCTAAATTTTTAACCGATGTTGTAAGCAGCGGATTTCCAAGAGCACGAACAATTTCTAAGCAAATATTATTGTTAGGGATTCGAATACCTACAGTTTTCTTTTTAGATCTGAATAATTTAGGAACATGTGAATTTGCTGGTAAAATAAACGTAAACGGACCAGGCAAATTACGTTTCATAAGTTTGTAGGTTTGATTTGTAATATTTTTTGTAAAATCAGAAATATGTCGCAAGTCGTGGCAAATAAACGAAAAATTTGCTTTTTCAAGTTTTACACCTTTTATACGTGCAATGCGTTCTACCGCTTTTTGGTTTGTAATATCACACCCTAACCCATATATTGTATCAGTTGGATAAATAATTACACCACCTTGTTTAAGGATATCAACTATTTGTAAAATTATTCGTTCGTTTGGATTTTCTTTGTAAAGTTTGAATAAAACTGCCATAGTATATTGTTCTCTGCTTCCTCGTAATAAAAAGGGGTAAGCTACTTGCATCGCACCGCTACAACCATCTACCCTTGCTTCATTCCTAACCTGGGGGAGTTCGACAGGAGCTGGTCGTGCAAGACTTACCCCGTGCAAAAATACATTTTTTTTGAAACAATCACCTATTCTTGCGGAGGTTTTATTTTATTCTTTTGTTTTTTTTTGAAACAATTCTCGTAGATAGTTAAATTCTCGTGAATAAAATATGCCAGCCCCGTGCGTGTTTCCTTCTCTTTCATTTAAAGGGTCATTGTTACTTCTCGAAAATCCTTTTAATCGTAAATTTCCCTCTTCGTTTAGTTTTATTTCAATAGAAATATCGCCCGTAAAATCATTTGTTTCTGCATGTTGTTCGTTGGTTTGTCCAAATTCTGTGTATCCGTTGAGGTTGATAAGCACTCTATTATTTAAAATTTGTGTAGAAAGTGCTAATTCTAATTCATTTGAAGTAAATTCGGTTCCTGGGCGATAATTTAAACCTACATCAACATCTTTATCTATTTGCGACAGAATATGATTCATTTGTGCAGTAACCGCTTCAAATGAACTTGAGTTAATTCCCTCAGAACCAGAGGGTGTAAGCGACTGGTCTTTCATAAATGAATTTGCCAACAAGAGCGAGATGAAATGAATATTTTTTTCATCATCACTAAAATTATGCACCACCTCGCTCAATGTTCCAGTAGTTCCTGGGAGTAGTATATCATACGAAATAGTAGGTTTTGTAAGTTCCTGTTCTAAATGTATGCGGCAGGTTACATTTATACGATTTGCGTACGAATCGGCCTTGTCAAAAGAACTCATAAGTGGTTTTGGAGAGGCTTTCAGTTTATAGTCGGCTAACACATCAATTTGTGCATCTAAGGGGTCGCCAGTCCATTGGATTTTACCCCCTCGTTGAATTATAAACTTTTTGTTAATTAAACTTTTCAGCGTAAACAAATAATCGCCCTCATCAATTATGTATAAACCATTTATGCTTAATTCTCCTAATTCATTCAAATTTATTTGCAAATTAGCATTTCCTCGTACTCGAATAATATCACCCACTTTTTCGTCAAAAATAATTTGAGCCAAAGCATGTGGCGTAACTTGCAGATTTAATGAAATTTCGGTAGAAGTTTCTTGTTTTGTATCTGCAGAAATTGTAGTTGTGTTTTTTTCTGCATCTCCAAAAAACAAAAAATCACGACTTTCTTCAAGTTCCGAGTATGAAAGAGGAATATTACATATAGTGTTTTCTAATGTTTTTCCTACAATGGTAATTTTTGTGTGTTCTAAATCACCCTTAATTGTTGCATTTCCATCAAAAAACGCCTGCCCGTAAAAAAATTGATTATCGTATTTATTTGTATTAAGTGCAAAAAGTTTTTTTGTTTCAAGAGCTATAAGATATTGAGGGTTTTTTATGTTTTTAATATCAATATACCCACTTGTGTGTGCACTATTCCCTAAAGTATCGGTAAGAGCTAT
>JAAYPM010000069.1 GCA_012519815.1 Bacteroidales bacterium | reverse complement strand
TAGGATTTGTCGGTAGAACCATCGTCCATTATTATAAATTCAAAGGAAATATTTTCTTTTTCAAGAGCTTGAGAAACTCTGCTAAACACAGATTTTATACGCGTTTCGCTAAAATATGAAAGTAAAATTATTGAATACATAGGTACTTTATTCTATTCATTATAACAATAGTCTATTGTATGTTTTTTCAAATGTACGTTAAAAACACAAATTACCAATTGTGTCAACTACCGAAGTTGGTTTATAAGTATATTTTTCATATATAAACGGATTATATCTCACAAATAAAAACGAGCCAATTGTATCAATTCCAATAGGTAAGCCAATATTTTTAGATGGTAATGTTAGATCATCTCCTTTTTTAAGAACAGCAAATTCAAAAATTGGTGTATGATATTTTCCATTATTTTGAATATACCACATTTTGTTTGCTCCATGCACCCATGGATAAAAATTATCATACACCGAATATATTCGAGCATCGTGTTTAGAAAAATGAGTGAGCACTTTTGCATTAAAAAAATCGGTTACACCATATTGTAAATTGTATTTTTGTACTAAACTATCCACATCTTGTGCATGTTTTGGATAATATGTTGCATATGCTTGAAATCCATGAGGGAAAAAATCAATTTTTTTTGTGCGAAATATATACACACAAGAAATTATAATGATTCCACTTACTGAAATATATGCAAGTGGTTTTATAATTTTGGTTTTTAAAAAAAGAAATGAAAAAAGAGGCAACAACAAAATTGACAAATAAAAAATTGGCATGATGTAGCGAATAAGCCATTTTGCAAAGTAATTTCCGTTTAAAGGTTGAACAATAAGAGTAACTATAAAAAAAATGATATAATAACTTAATAAGAAATTTTTAAGTTGTTGAGTAGATTCACTCTGTTGTATTGCATTTTTGCTCTGTTTTATAAAAATAATAATGGCAGTTATAAGTAATATAAATGATATAAGTATTAGGGTGCCATATACTGTTCCTGAAATTATTGCAGATGAAAGCTGATTCCATAAAACCGAAAAAGAAAATTGTATTTCGCTAACAGTGAATAAGTTATAATTTTGATTAAAGTGAATTATTTTAAACCAAATAAGCGCTCTTGTACACAAATACCCTAAAAGGATAGCTATAAGCGACGAAATAGATATATAGAAAAAATTTTTATTCCGATGCAAATACCAAAGTAGCAAACTTGCTCCAATTACAGGAATAGACAAATACACAACAAATAACATATCAGAAAACACTGCAATTGTTTGAAGCAGCACAAGTCCCACAAAAAGAATACGAGTATGTTTTTGAATATACTGTACAATAAAAATGAGAGTAATAAGGCTCATAATAAATGAACCTATATGGTAATTAGATAAAAATATAAAAATTGAAAAAAAGAAATCAAGTCCTTGAAATGCTTGTATAATAAACAATGAAAAAAAGATATTGCATATTCCTGAAATATAAAATGCGTTGTGTTTTACGAATTGCCGTATCAATATAAAAAATAACAACAAAACGCTCATATACTGAAGTAAAGAATACGTAAATGCAGCTATTCTAAAATTATCAAATAATGCCAACAGACTCACATACAGCATTCTGTCTGGGAATAAATATGTTGCACCTCCTATAACCCAATCTTTATAAGAATATCCATCAATAAAAATATCTTTATAAAATGTAGGAAATGATAATAAATCAGCATGAAAAAATTCATGCAAATCAGCATTTGAAAGAGAACAAAATAAAAGGAAAAAAAGAGCAATGTTCCATACAATAGAGAATGTAAAAAACAGATATTGGGTAATATAATTTTTATTTTGCATATATATTATTTAATAATTCCACATTTTCCCGTGCACAGGTAAACTAAAAACAGTATTTGCCAATGCATCTGCAATTGGATATGAATGTCCGCTATATTGAGTTTTATATGCATGTGATTTATACGGAGGAATAGGATAATGTATTAAACATGTATAGCCTTGCTTTTCAAGCTCTTTCATGTCTTTTTCGCGCTCGTTAGATTGCACCACAAATTGATGATACACATGGTAATATCCTTCGGGTTCAGTAGGAAATATCCAGTTTTTATGAGCAAATTCTTTTCGGAATATTTCAGCAGTTTCTCGCCGCATAGTATTCCATGTAGTAAGATACTGTAATTTTACACGAAGTAGTGCAGCTTGCATTTCGTCAAGTCGAGAATTATATCCAATCATTTCGTTTTGGTATCGCACTTTAGAGCCATAATTTCTGAGCATTTTAATTTTTTTTGCATATTCAGGATTTTGCGTTGTAATTGCCCCTGCATCGCCGTATGCACCAAGGTTTTTTGTAGGATAAAAACTAAATGCATTTATATGTCCCCACGCTCCAGCTTGTTTTCCATTATAATGTGCACCATGAGCCTGTGCACAATCTTCTACCACAAATAATCCGTATTTTTCCGCAATTTTCATAATAGCAGGCATATCAGAAAGTAGCCCATATAAATGCACCGGAAGAATTGCTTTTGTCCGTTCGCTTATAGCAGCTTCTATAGCTGTAGGGTCTATGCAGTGCGTAAGCGGATTCGGCTCTACAAACACAGGTGTAGCGCCCACATGCGAAACCGCCAAAACCGATGCAATATATGTATTTGAAGGAACAATAACCTCATCGCCTACGCCAATTTCAAGAGCATGTAATGCAAGCGTAAGAGCATCAAGTCCGTTTGCCACACCAACGCAATGTTCTACACCAACAAATTGTGCAAATTCTTGTTCAAAATCACGCACTTCAGTACCAAGAACATACCAACCTTTTGCAAAAAATTCTTGCATTTTTGCCTGTATTTCTTGTTCTATTGCTTTATATTCTGATTTAAAATCGTTAGGTAGAATCATGCTTGTATCAATTAAAAAAAATTATTTTTCTGCACCTCTCCACTCCTGTTTTGTTTCCTCGTGTTTTACATATTTTAAGTGTTTTGCAGGGCTACCAACCACTACCTGATATGGTTCTACATCTTTTAAACAAAGAGCAGCAGCACCCACAACCGAAAAATCGCCCATAGTAACTTTTTCCATCACAGTAGCATTTAAAGCTACATCGCAGCCGTTTCCTATGGTTAACACACTGCTACAAATAGCACCAACCGAAAAATGGCAAAAACTACCAATAGTATTATTATGCCCTATTGCACAGTTTGCCATAACAAATGTACATTTTCCAATTTTTGTAGCAGGACCAATATACGAATGAGCCATAATCATAACACCCGGGGCAATCTCGCAGCCTTCGCCAATAAAGGTAAGAGGATGAATAAGTGTAACCAATTTTTCATCGGGAATACCCAAGGATTCAAATATTTGTATGCGTAAAGGAGCATGCGAAATACTGTGAATAGCATATATAAAATAAAAATCGCCACCTACATATGATTGTATTGCATCAAGACCACCTAAAACGGGATATCCGTTAATTTTAGAACCCGGTGTTTCAAAATCATTAAGAAACCCATACACTTCGTATTCATCAATATCATAATTGTTACGCATATCTTGAATACATGCAGCTGCAACGCCACCATTACCTTCGCCGCCAATAATAATTACTTGTTTTGCCATATAATAACCTATTATGTGAAAAAATTCATTGTATTACATCTTTTTGAGCAGGTTTTAAAATTTTTGATGAAACTAAGAAATTCCATATCATAGTAACAGGAATCACCATATAATTAAGCAATAATTCATCAAACGTAAGAAATAAATGATATACGTATAAAGTACCTAAGCCAATAAGCATGCTTGAGCCGTACACAGCATAATATAACACAAGATTTTTTGTAGATTTTCCTGATTTAAACACCAAACGACTATTTAAATAATACGAAATAAAAATAGTAATCATATAACTTGTAAAATAAGTCATATACGGAGTAAGTCCAATTATTTTTAGTAGGACATATGTGAGAATCATTCCAAAAATAGTAACGCACACCCCTACAAAAGAAAATCCAATCAGCCGTTTTACAAGTGAATATTTAAGTAAAAATGAAGGAATGCATTTTACAAACAACTGTTTCCCTGCATAGAGTAATTTCAACATTTTTTGCAAATTTGTGTATGTTTAGATAAAACTTTTTGTGCAGCAATAACCATAGGTGGCCCAATAAATTTACCATTTTTAACCGCTACTCCTTGTCCAGATTTTTGAGCCTCATCATATAATTTTAACATTTCTTCTGCATCGGCAACTTCCTGTTTACTTGGCGAATAGTATTGATGCACAAGCGGTAATTCTTTTGGATTCAACACAAGCATTCCCTCAAATCCAAGTTTTTTTGCAGTTTGCAAGTTACGTTCTAAATCAACTAAATCATGCACTTTAATATGAACCGTATCAATAGGAGCTACATTGCATGCACGTGCAGCCATTGCTATGAGTGCACGTGCAGTAAAAATGCTTTGTCCTTCATTATCATGCACTCCTTGTAAATCGCTCACAAAATCTTCGCAACCAAAGGCAATTGCAATTACCCGTTTTGAAGCCTTGCAAATTTCTTGAGCATTTAAAACTGCAGCAGTTGTTTCTATCAGCGGAATAAGTTTAAACGTACCTATTGGTATGTTTTTTTCAAATTCTATAGTTTCTAACAATTTATCTATAAAATAAATGTCTTCTCCTTTTCGTGCTTTTGGATACATAAAACCAGTAACACCTTCAATAGAAAGACTTGTAACATCTTGTAACAAATGTCCACTTTCTCGGTCATTAATACGAGGAAACAGATGAAATTTATCAAAATCGCCTCGAGAAACACGTTCAATAATATTTTCTCGTGCTGTTTGTTTATTTTGAGCACCAGGAACAGAATCTTCTAAATCGAGCAAAAGCACATCTGCTTGCGAGCGAGCGGCACTATCGAGCAGCCTATTGGTGTGTGCAGGCACAAACATAAGGCTTCGCAATAAATAGGGTGATGGTATATATGTCATATAAAATGGATTATGCACGTTTTTTTATTAAAACCCTGCGTTTAAATTTTATAACCTCCTGATTATGTTGATTGTAAGCAACCGTTTCAACATATACAATTCCTCTATCAGATTTTGATTTTGATTCTGTTTTTGAAATCACAAATGTTTTTGCATAAATAGTATCATTTATAAATACCGGATTGCAATGTTCTATAGATTCGTATCCTAAATTTGCAATTGCTTTTCCACTAATATCAGGAACTGTTATGCCCACCACAATGCTAAATACAAGTGTGCCCACCACTAAAATCTGTTTGTGTTGATTTTTGCTTGCATAATCAATATTTGTATGCACCGGGTGATGATTCATAGTAAGCAGACTAAATAAATTATTATCACTTTCAAAAATAGTTTTTGATAAGGAATGCTCAATTATTTGTCCTTGTTCAAAATCCTCAAAATAATTTCCAAATGTACTTGTAATCATGCAATTATATTATTTAATATAGGTCAAAAAATCAGAATAAGATCGAATATAATCAGCCTCATTATATATATGAGACGCAAATACTAAACAAATAGCTCCCGATGAAAATCCTTTTTCAGCTGCCCAAATACCGGGAGGAATATGCAAACCATAATTTGGGCGATTTAATGACACCGTTCGTTTTGTAACGCCATCATCTAAATCAATTTCAAACGCCCCCGAAGCCGCAATTAAAAACTGATGACATTCTTTATGTGCATGAGCTCCGCGCGATTCACCACCGGGAATATCATACAAATAAAACACACGAGCAATATCAAAAGGAATTTCAATAGAGCCATGAATTGGAGTAATGTTTCCTGCTGGATTATGTATTTTTGGGAGTTCAACTACCGAACAATCATATACCGTTTTTCGTTTCATTTTTCTTTATTTTGTGCTAAAAGATATTTGTCGTAACTGCGAATATAGAGTTTTTCTGAATACGGTTTAGACGCAAGAATTAAACATAAGGCATTTGTAGAAAAATTTTGAATTGTACGCCAAATCATAGGTGGCACATATATCCCAAAATAAGAACGATTGAGCGAAATTATTTTAGAATTATATCCATCATCAATCACCACATCAAAGCTCCCCGAAAGTGCAATAATACATTCTTCAAGGTCGCTGTAAGCATGCCCGCCTCGTATTTCGCCACCGGGCACATCATAAATCCAATATGCACGTTTTATATCAAAAGGGATATGCGTATTAGCTTCGAGAAACGATAAATTTCCTCGTGGATCCTGTATTTTAGGAAAATCTATTATTGAACAGTTTTCTATTGTTTGGTAGTTTTTCATGGTATATTATGATTGTAATTCCCCTTTTCTAAACACATATTTTAATCCGTATTGCTCTGCTTGTTTTCGTTTTTCTTCGGCAGGTAAATCTTTAAAATGGTCTTCAACTTGATTCCAAATAGAAAGAATAATTTCGTTTGCTTTTTCACGCAATTCATTAATATAATCTGTTGTTCGGGAATTTTTTGATTGTAATATTGCATGATTTCTCTGTGCTTCAAGAAATTTTTCGTAGGTAATTTTTACTAATGCAATACGAGGATTTACAATAGGATTTCCTCCCTCTCTTATTCGTGTTTCTTCGCCAAAAATAATTTTTTCTCCCCATGTAAGTATCTGTTCATCGGTTTTTAACGATGGTAACTTTCTTGTAGTTTGAGGAAGCTCATAATATTCTAAAACTGTTATAGGCAATTCATCACGAAGAATGCAAAAATATAACACTTGTATAAAATGCGAGATATACATGCGTGCTTTTTTTTGATACGTTACATACGTAGAGCCTTTTTGATGTTGATTTGAAACATTTTCATCTTTATGAAAAAGTCCTTGTTTATATGTTGGCAAAAAAAACTTTGCTTGTTGTAGCGTTTTATAATCAAACGCAAGTTCATTCGGATGAAGATACATGCTTTTTTCGATTGCCATAGTAATAGCTCTTATACGAGAAGCATCGGTATTTGGTAAACGTCTATATGGCATACTTACAAAATTTGCGAATAAGTACAAAATTATAAAAAAAATGCTATTCGCAATTATAATTATGTATGTTATTAAAAAAAAAAATCCTCATTACATATGTAACGAGGATTTTTTATATACAAAAAACAAACTATTTATTCAATAATAGCTTTCATTGCTGTCATTACTCCTCGGAGTTCTTCGCCACAAATTTCGATATCATGATATCTAATTTCTTCATTTATTCTTACAAGCTCCATATTGTCAACTTTGTTATCTTTTCCTGCATTAAAATCTTTCCCAATAACATCGGTGTCAATTTTACTCATAAAATCTGCTAATAAAGGTTTACAAGCGTGGTCAAATAAATAACAACCATACTCAGCTGTATCAGAAATCACACGATTCATTTCAAATAATTTTTTACGAGCAATTGTATTTGCAATAAGCGGAGTTTCGTGCAATGATTCATAATATGCAGATTCAGCTTTCATACCTGACTCTGTCATTAAGTCAAATGCAAGTTCTACTCCTGATTTTATAAATGCTACCATAAGCACCCCTTTATCAAAATATTCTTGTTCAGAAATTTTCACATCAGCAGCAGGAGTTTTTTCAAAATCAGTTTCGCCAGTAGCAGCACGCCATGTTAAAAGATTTTTATCGCCATTTGCCCAATCTTCCATCATAGTTTTCGAAAAATATCCTGATAAAATATCATCTTGATGTTTTTCAAAAAGTGGTCGCATAATTTGTTTTAATTCTTCGGCTAAATAATATGCTTTTATTTTTGCAGGATTCGACAATCTATCCATCATATGCGTAATACCACCTATTTTTAATGCTTCGGTAATTACTTCCCAACCATATTGTACAAATTTTGATGCCCATCCTTTATCAATTCCTTTTTCAACCATTTTGTTAAAGCAAAGAATAGAACCAGTTTGTAACAATCCGCACAAAATAGTTTGTTCTCCCATAAGGTCAGATTTAACTTCGGCAACAAACGAAGAATGAAGCACACCAGCTTTATGACCGCCTGTACCAACACAGTATGCTTTTGCTATTTCAAGTCCGTCTCCATTTGGGTCGTTTTCTCGGTGAACTGCAATTAAAGTTGGAACTCCAAAACCACGTAAAAATTCTGCACGTACTTCAGAAGCAGGAGATTTAGGAGCAACCATAATAACCGTAATATCTTTACGAATTTGTATGCCTTCTTCAACAATATTAAATCCGTGAGAATATGATAAACACGCTCCTTTTTTCATAAGAGGCATAATGCTATTTACTACAGGAGTATGATATTTATCAGGAGTAAGATTTAAAATCAAATCACCTTTTGGCACCATGTTTTCAATAGTATCAACTTCAAATTTATTGTCTATTGCGTTTTGATACGAAATTTGTTTCTCATCAATTTCAACTTTTCTCAGTGCATACGCAACATTAAGTCCACTGTCGCGAAGGTTAAGTCCTTGAGCAAGCCCCTGAGCACCGCACCCAACTACTACAATTTGTTTTCCTTTCAGATATTCAACACCATTATCAAATTCTGAACTATCCATAAAATCGCATTTTCCTAATTCTTGTTTTTGTAAACGAAAAGGAAGTGAATTAAAATAATTTCCCATAATAGTTTTATTAATGTATTTTTATTTTGGCAAATTTGCCTTTTTTTTGATATTACAAAACAAATACAATTTTATGAATTCTTTACGATATTATCAATTATTTTTTGGTACTTTTCAACGATAAACAAAATATAGGTACATTTACCGTTCAACAATACAAGTTTTTTATAATTCACTACAAAAAATCACCATTATTACACCTGCATTGCTTGTGTGCGGTACGCAAGCGGAGTTTGACCAAGATGTTTTTTGAAAAATTTAGTAAAATAAGATTTGTCGGTAAAGTTCATATAATCAGATATTTCCGAAACACTTAAAGTGGAATGTAATAAAAGACGTTTAATTTCAGCTATTTGTTTTTCTTGAATAATTTTAATAGGTGTTTTTCCCATAATTGACTTTACGCTATATGTAAAATGATTTGGACTCATAGCAAGTAATTTAGCATATTCGTGTACCGAAAGATTTTTTGTGAGTGAATGTTCAAGTGCCAGAAAAAACTTTTTCACTAAAATATGACTTCGTGCTTGTTGCTTTTGTTGCAATTCTTTTGGGTATAATTGCACACATGTAAGTAAAAAAGTGTGCAAAATAGAATACAAATATTCATCAAAAAAATCTGATTTTTCTTGTATTGCATATATTCCACGCACACAAAGTTGGTGTAAAAAATCACTATCACTACGCTTAGAAATATACACTGGTGGATTTTCTTGAGACACGGAAAAGAAAAAAGGATATTCTAATAGTTTATTTTTATTTGATTCAAAAAGAGCATAAAATTCAGCAGTAAATAAAAATATAAATCCTTCAATATCTTGCGAGAGCTCTAATTTGTGAGCTTGTCCGGGCGATAAGAAAAACACACATGGCGGTTTTATTTCATATTTGTTTGTGTCTATTATATGATAACCTGTACCTTGATATAAAAATAATATTTCGTAAAAATCGTGTCTATGCGGATATGCCACTTGAAAGTGCCTATGTGCATCAAATCGTTCAACTTGCACATATGGAAGTGCCCATTTTTTTTTCTGAAATGATTCTAAACTATATACCGGAATATGATTCTGATTTTGCATAATACGAAAATGTTTTTAAAAAAGTTCGTCATTTTTGATAAAAATACTCAATTTTTAATAAGTTTTTTTATCTTTGAAAACTAAATATTTTTACTTTCAAATTGAGCATCAAAAAAAATGAACTATTTGATAAAAAAATTACTATTATGAAGTATTATTTTATTACTTTAAGCTTTGTGTTTGCATCACTTTTTAGTTTTGCTCAAATTCCAGAGCACTTAAAAGAAAAAATTATTGACGCAAATTATTATTTTTATAACGCCGAATACGAAAAGGCGCTTCCTGTTTTACGCGAGATTCTTAAAGAAGATCCCGACAATGCCGATATGAATTTTAAAGCGGGAAGATGTTATCAATTAATGCCGTTTGAAGCGGGTCGCTCAATACATTATTTTGAAAAAGCAATTAATAATCTTTCGCGGACGTATGTAGAAGGCTCTTATAAAGAACGCACTGCACCTATTTCCACATTATATCATCTTGCAAATGCGTATCATTTAAATAAATATTACGATGAAGGCATTGAAATGTATGCACGATTTAGAGATAGCCTTGAAGTAAGTGATATTTACAACATACAGGTTGTGGAACGACAAATGCTATCGTGTAAAATGGCAAAAGAAATTTCAAAAACCCCCGTAGCTGTTGAAATATATAATGTGGGAAACATTATTAACACTCCTCATGCTGATTATAACCCTTGTGTTACAGCCGATGGAAATACCTTATTTTTCACACGACTGATTCCTGAATCTACAAAAGGTGATTTAACAAAATTTTCACAGCGAATTTTTTATTCAAATAGATTAGATGAAGAACGCTGGTCAACGCCCATAGATATAACAGACCAATTACGTACAAAAGGTCGCTGCGCCGTAGTAAGCGTAAATGCTGACGGCACCATGTTAATTCTTCACAAAAATGCATGGAGCGAAGGCGGTATTACCGATTTTCATGGAGGACTTTTATATTATAGTACAAAACCTACTCGAACAGCAGCATCTTGGAGTTCAATGGTTGCATTTAATAAAAATATTAACGTAACACGTGCTCAACAAACACATGCAACTATTTCGCAAGATGGTAAAAAGCTTTATTTTACAAGCGACCGTAAAGGCGGATACGGAGGTTTAGATATTTATGTGAGTGAATATATAAATGGTGACTGGGGACCTGCTATGAATTTGGGTAAAACAATTAATACTCCTGATAACGAAGAAACACCATTTATTCTTGCAGATAATAAAACTTTATATTTTGCATCGGAAGGACATTATAATATGGGTGGTTTCGATATTTTTTCGAGCAGATTAGATGAATCGGGAAAATGGTCGGAACCAGTAAATCTTGGATACCCAATAAATAGCCCCGATGATAATGTGTTTTTTGCCCCTACTGGAGACGGAAAAACTGCATTTTATGCACAAGCACGACACGAAGGGTATTTTACATTTGGTGATAAAGATATTTATGAACTCTTAATGCCAAGCCACGACGAATATGCACAGGGTATTCCAATTACGGTTAAAGGAGAGGTTACATTTGATGATTTAAAACCTGTTGACGGAAGTGCAAAAGTACTTATTCTTGATTCTGATGATAGAGTTGTTCATGACATAAAGCCAAATGATGACGGAACCTATTCAATAGAGCTTTATGCTGGTGAATATACATTTCGTTTTGTTCGAACCGACTACAATTCTGTTGAAAAACAGGTGTTTATAGAACGCTCTTTGGTTGAAAAAACAATACATATTAATGCTGAAATGTATCCCGATATTGAAGATGGAAAAAAATATTATGTAATTCGCAATATTTATTTTGATTATAATGAGTATGCTTTAAATCGTGATGCAATTATTGAAATTGAAAAATTGCAAAAAGTAATGCAAGAAAATCCAAGCCTGTATATAGAAGTTATTGGACATACCGACACTCGTGGATCACGTGAATATAATCTTGAACTTTCGCACAAACGCTCTCGTTCTGTTATAGAATATCTTACAACAAATGGAGGTATTGAAGAAGCTCGATTTATTTCAACAGCTGCTGGTTTTGACAAAACTGCGGTGCCCGACAGAACAGTTCAAGGAACAACTATTGATGCTGCTGCTCAATTAAATAGAAGGGTAGAAATTCGTATTGTAAAAACATTAGATGATGTTGAAATTGTTGTAGATAACACTCCTGTAGAAGTGGCACTTGCAAAATTCAATAGATTTTCGGTACAACTTATGGTAACAGATTCTGTTATTCAACTCGATTCTTTTAAAAATCTTGACGAAAGTATCACAGTACAAAAAGCAATGGTAAAACCAAATACATATATTTATTATTTTGGTGAATATACTTCAAAAGCTGAGGCAACAAAAGCATTAAATGCAGTTATTGATAAAGGATATAAAGAGGCAACTATTACTGATTATTTTACGCTTAATCAAAGTAATGAATTTACTATCACAAACCCTGTTCCGTACAAAAAACGCTACACCATACAACTGCAAGCTGTTGTTCGTGAACAAGTTATTACAACAAACCCTATTTTAATAGAAGCTACAAAATATCAAACTGAAGATAATATGTATCGATATACCTATAAAGAATACGATAAACTTGAATCTGCACAACAAGATTTAATATATTTGATGGATAATGGATTTCCAAATGCATTTATTATTGAAGTATCAAATCTAAAACAATAAACATAATGACTAAACGAAAGCTATCTTCAGAGCAAGCACTTGAAAAATTAATGTCATATTGCAGCAAAATGGAACGTTGCAGATTTGATGTGCGAAAAAAATTATATAATTGGGATGTCGATTCTCAAAAAACAGATGCAATTATTAATAAACTTGTGTCATTAGGATTTGTAAACGACCAACGATACATTGAATCATATATACGCGGTAAATTTTATTATAATAAATGGGGTCGCGTAAAAATTCGCTACAATTTAAAACTTAAAGGTTTTGAAGAGGCAGATATAATACCTGCCTTAGACCTGTTTTTTGATGGAGTTGATTATGAAGCAATGATTTTAGAACAACTTATTCGTAAAAATAAATCAATAACTGTTGAAGATGAATATTTACGTAAAACAAAATTAATTCAATTCGGACAAAGTAGAGGATACGAAACCGAACTGTCATTGGCATGTGTTGATACAATTTTTGAAAATTTATCACAACAAGAAGACTAAAAATACTGCTTTCACCATGATAACACCTGAACAAATAAAAGATTTAACAAATCGCAAGCATGCGTTAAGGAGGCATCTTTGACATTGATGCACGAAAAATTCTTTTAGAAGAAGAACAACTTAAAACACAAGATCCGCTCTTTTGGAACGATTCAAAAAAAGCCGAACTTCAACTCAAAAAAATTACAGAAATTAAAAAATGGATTGATGCATTTTTTACAATCCAAGAAATGACTGATGATCTGTCTGTTTTATTTGACTTTTATAAAGAAAATGAAGCAACAGCCCTTGATGTTGAAACACAATATGCTAAAACTCTTACAGCAATAGAGCAAGTTGAATTAAAAAACATGCTGCAAAAAAAAGAAGATGCATTTAGTGCAATTCTTAAAATTAATTCAGGAGCTGGCGGAACCGAAAGCCATGATTGGGCTTCAATTCTTATGCGTATGTATGTGCGGTGGGGACAAGAAAATGGATATACAGTCCGCGAAATTGATGTGCAAGATGGCGAAGTTGCTGGCATTAGTGCAGCTACCTTAGAATTTGATGGCGAATTTGCATACGGTTTTTTAAAAGGTGAAACAGGAGTACATAGATTAGTGCGTATTTCGCCCTTTGATTCAGGAGCACGCAGACATACATCTTTTGCTTCGGTAGAAGTGTCGCCTTTAATTGATGATTCTATCGAAATATCTGTAAATCCTGCTGATATTGAATGGGATACATATCGTTCGGGAGGTGCCGGCGGACAAAATGTAAATAAAGTTGAAACTGCGGTGCGTTTAAAACATAAACCTTCGGGAATTATTATTGAAAACTCCGAATCACGCTCACAATTACAAAATCGTGAAAAAGCTCTTACTCTCTTACGTTCACAACTTTACGAACTTGAATTACGAAAACGAGCACAAGAACAAGCTAAACGAAGTGGTGAAAAACTTAAAATTGAATGGGGTTCACAAATTAGAAATTATGTACTGCACCCCTACAAATTAGTAAAAGATGTACGTACAAGTTACGAAACATCAAATACTCAGGCGGTTTTAGATGGAGATATAAACGATTTTATTAAGGAATTTTTAATGTTTTCTGCCCAATAAAATTGTATTATGTTCTTTGTTGTATATTTTTTATAAAAAAATAATAGTAACACCTAAATCTCTTGAAAAATCATCTGTTTTTTAAGCATAGAAGTATATTTTTGCAATATATTTTTTAATTATGGCATTCGAAAAAGAAATAAAACAAAGACGAACATTCGCAATCATTAGTCACCCCGACGCTGGGAAAACTACGTTAACCGAAAAATTGTTATTATTTGGTGGTGCAATTCACATAGCAGGTGCAGTAAAATCAAACAAAATAAAAAAAACTGCAACCTCAGATTTTATGGAAATCGAAAAACAACGGGGAATTTCTGTTGCAACTTCGGTTATGGGATTTGATTATAAACAAAGAAAAATAAATATTCTTGATACTCCGGGACATAAAGATTTTGCAGAAGACACATACCGAACACTCACTGCCGTTGATAGTGTAATTGTGGTAATTGATGTAGCAAAAGGAATTGAAGAACAAACAAAAAAACTTACCGAAGTATGTAGAATGAGAAATACACCAATAATTGTGTTTATCAACAAAATGGATCGTGACGGAAAAGACCCGTTTGAACTTTTAGATGAAATTGAAGAAATGTTATCTATTAAAGTTCGCCCACTTGCATGGCCCATAGGAATGGGGCATAATTTTAAAGGTGTATATAATCTTTTTTTTAAATCACTTCGTCTTTTTAATCCCGAACATGAAAAAATTCCACCTGCCATTTCTTTTTCTAATATTTTGGATACCGAAATAGATTCACATATTGGCACAACAGCAGCAGAAACTTTACGCGATGAGGTTGAACTTGTTGAAACGGTATATCCTGAATTTGATATTGATTTATATAAAAATGCTGAAATTGCTCCTGTATTTTTTGGAAGTGCTCTCTATAATTTTGGTGTACAAGAAATTTTAGACACATTTATTGAAATTGCTCCTTCCCCCTCATCTTCAAAAACATTAGAGCGAATTGTATCTCCGTACGAAGAAAAATTTTCGGGCTTTGTATTTAAAATTCATGCAAATATGGACCCAAATCATAGGGATAGAATTGCATTTGTGAAAATTTGTTCAGGACGTTTTGAACGAAACAAAAATTACTATCATGTTCGACTCAAAAAACAAATGAAATTTGCAAACCCAACATCATTTATTGCCGAAAAAAAAGAAATTGTTGAATACGCTTATGCGGGTGATATAATTGGTTTATATGATTCAGGAAATTTTAAAATAGGCGATACATTAACCGAAGGCGAGCAAATGCACTATACCGGGATTCCAAGTTTTTCACCAGAAATGTTTCGCTATATTGAAAATGGCGACCCTATGAAATTCAAACAATTAAGTAAAGGAATTGATCAATTAATGGATGAAGGTGTTGCTCAATTATTTACAAATGAATTTAACGGACGTAAAATTATTGGCACCGTTGGAGCTCTGCAATTTGAAGTAATTGAATATAGACTAAAACATGAATATGGTGCTACTTGTAAATATGAACCTATTCATTTATATAAAGCATGTTGGTTTGCGTCAAAAAACAAGGCTCAATTAGATGATTTTAAAAAACGGAAATATCAGAATCTTGCAAAAGACAAACAAAAACGAGATGTTTTTTTAGCCGATAGTGTCTTTGCTTTAGAAATGGCTCAACAAAATTTTCCTGACATTCAATTTTATTTTACTTCGGAATTTTAAAAGTTGTATATTCACATAAAAATTAATGCAATGAGTTCAGATTCATATACATTTGTTATAACCCCTAAAAAATCTCTTTTTAATTTTAATTTTAAAGAAATATGGCAATATCGCGATTTGTTATTGTTGTTTGTTCGTAGAGATTTTGTTGCTGTTTACAAACAAACCATATTAGGTCCTCTTTGGTTTTTTATTCAACCTATTGTGTCGTCGTTTGTGTTTTATGTGATTTTTACTGGTGTGGCAAGTATTCCAACCGATGGGATGCCTCCGTATTTGTTTTATTTAGCAGGACTCACTGCATGGAATTATTTTTCGTCGTGTCTTACAAGTACGTCAAATGTATTTGTAAGTAATGCAGGTATTTTTGGAAAAGTTTATTTTCCTCGCCTTATAACACCACTTGCAATTGTAATTTCAAATCTTATTAAATTTGCTATGCAATTTATAGTGTTTATGCTGTTTTATGTATATTTTTTATATCATGGAGCAAATCTGCACATAACTATATATGCAACTTTGTTTCCTGTTCTTTTATTGCTTATGGCAGGGCTTGGACTTGGTTTAGGGATTATGGTTTCGGCACTAACAACAAAATATCGTGATTTTACATTTTTAGTAGGATTTGGCGTACAACTTCTTATGTATGCAACGCCTGTAATTTATCCACTTTCAGAAATACCCGAAAAATATCAAGGTCTTATCATGCTAAATCCCATGACAGGCGTTGTGGAAACATTTAGATTGGCATTTTTAGGTTCAAGTACTATGAATTGGAATGCGTTATTATATAGCATTGTATCAATGGTTGTTATTTTATTTGTTGGAATAGTACTATTTAATAGAACCGAGAAAAATTTTATGGATACGGTGTGATTTTTATTTTATCTGTATTCCGAATCCCATTTTATAATACAATCGTGGCATTCCTCCTCTTACTCTCATTTCTATAATAAAATATTCGTTAAACGCATATTTCTTATTAGATTCATGTTCAATTCCTATGGTGAATTTAGCTTTATTAAAAGCATTAAAATTCATAGTAGTGTATGTTTCAACTCCAAAATACGGTTGTATTCCATGTTTCCGTTTATGCTCTAATTTAATACGATTTCGAGCTTCATATTCTACCTCCGACTTAGAAATAAAAGCCTGAGCCCTGTATCTATATGTCCATTTTATTTGAGAATTAGAAAACAAACGTATGCTCATATCAGCATGAAGACGAAAACTTTCATTAGAATTTAAAAAAACATGTTCATTGTTTTTTGATCTTGTTTGAAGACGATATCCTATTTCATTTTTAATAATTTTATTTGTTTTAACAGTCAATGTATTCCTTAACAACAAACGTTCAAACGTAAATATAGGATTATGTAAAAAAGAAATTTCGGGTTCTATTCCTACACGTATTTTTTTATGTATATCATAGTATGTTCGGCATGAAATAAATATTTCTTGCGAATATATATTTTGAAAAAAAATGAAACAAATTAAAAATGTTTTTATTTTCATTTAATTTACAAATAATGTTTTTATATAGGTAAATCTCTGATATTCAAATGCAACAATATAAATTCCTGATTCAAGACCTGAATTAATATTTAATGTTGCAAGTTGATTTGTTGTTGTAATAACAGTGTGCACTTTTGTTCCAAGAATTGAATATATAGAAACTACAAGTTGTTCATTTTTTGTTGATTGACCTGAAAACAATACATAACACACTTCATTTTTAGATATAGGATTTGGATATATTTCAAATAACGATTCAAAATTACATTCCAATTCTTTATAAACTACTGCAGGACGCTGCATTGCAAATAATTTAAGGGAATTAACATTTGCTTGCCAAGCTCGTGGATTTTCAGGTAAACGCCATCTAAGAGTGTGTTCTGCAGCCAAAGGCATAAAAAGAGTTTCAAATTCTTCTATTTTTTTTATAACCATATCGGTTCTAAATGTGTGTTCTAAATGATAGAAAAAACGTTGAGTAAACGTTTGTTGAAAGGTTCGATTCTGAAAAAATGCCTGTAAAATTAATTGCGACCAATCAGGAAAAAACTGTAAATGTTCAATGTCATTATTATAATTATCAATATGATTATAATTTGTACGAATCATACATCCATCACAATCATAAAAAAAATAACGAAATTTACTGGTATCCGCCGTTGCTTCTCTCCACAATTTTAGATTTTTTTTGGGAAAATCAGAATTTGCTAAATAAAATTGTGCTATAAAAAAATCTATAAGATTATCAACATCAATAAAAGAACAGGCTTTTTGGTAATTTTCATCAGATTCTAAAGAATGATTTTCTAAAAATAAAAGTAATGAATTGTATGTATCTATTGACCCCTTGGCAGCATATGCTCCAGAATCGGTTTCATATGCAATAATATCAAAATTTGATGAAGTATATGAATAATTTTGTTGGATATAATACTCATCTTGACGTTCATGGAAACTATGAATTCCCCAATATTCACCATTAATAAATACCACAGAAGCACAGGTAGCCATATTATCTATATTCATACTTTGCACTAAACTATGGCAAAGTTCATCTTTAAAAAGCACATACGACCAATCACGAGCAGAGCGAAGAATTAAGGTGTTAAAATTTTTAATATGCGGTTTTTCATCAAAAAATTGATACGCAAATGTTGGTGTACCATATTCTTCGCGAGCAAGTAATCGCAAGCTTTTTTGAGGTGCAGCACGCGAAGCTCCACCATGAATCCGCAGACCAATAGTTTGCTGTAAAACAAGCGTTTGCGAGGTGTCAAACAATTCAAAATGTGCTTCTCGTTCCCATGCTTTTCCTCGTTGCGAATAGTTATTATAGTTACCATAAACATATATTCCTTCGTCTTTATCAAATAAATTATCAGGGTCGGTAACAATTGAAACAATAGGCACAGTATATCTTTTTGCAATACTTGAATCTATAAAATACGTTTTTGTATAAACCTTACTTGCCGGACATCCTGCTCTGTATGTTACAGCCCTAATAACTGTTGCTTTATACACATCGCCTTGTGGTTTATTCCATGATTCTGATGTTTTAATTGTGGCATACAATGATGGTTCTGAAGTGCGATTTTGTATAAGTAATGGAGCTTGATATACAGCATGTTTTTCGTTCGGTTCTTCTGAAGTATAAGTATAATATATTTCCGACAAAGAATCAGTAGATTGTAAGGTAAGAGAAAAATCTTGTGCATATATGCCAGACTCATGTGAAAAATGAATTTCTGAAGTTTCATAATCGTCCATTTCTACAATATCAGAATACGTATTTGAAATTCTGGGCGAAGGAGTTAACACCGATATTTCACCTGTTCCATCATGTACATAACCAATTGAAAAATCTCGTGGCACACACTGAATAGGAATTGAACTAATTTTTTTACCAGCAGGATTATATAAAAAAACACTTTCTTTTAAGTTTGCTATCTTAAAATTAGTATGTAATTCTGTTGTATCATATATATCTTTTCCCGAAGCAAAAATCAACAAAAACGAATATGGTTCTATATGTATTTTAGGGAATGTCCAATATGTGTTTTTTTCGGGATTGTCCGTAATTTGCCACCCCTCAAGGTTTATTGTGTTAGCAGTTGTATTATATAATTCTATCCAATCGGGGTGTAAACCAAACATGTCAACAGCAGATATTTTGTTTGAAAACATTACTTCGTTAATTGTTATTTGTGCATTACAAACACAAGAAATCAGCACTAATATTACACAAAAAAACTGCCTCATGTATATGATATTACATACTTAAAATTGAAATTGACAATGAAAACATGTCATAATTAAGCGTTTCAGTATATGAGTTATCACCAAACACAGTATATTTCATGGTAGCAAATTGATGAACATATGCCCAATGTAACAAAAGCGAAACGGTATTAGAAATTGCAACTTTTCGTCCGGTGCCAATGCTTATATACACCCCTCCTTTAAGCGTATAATTAGGCATTAAAGTACGATGCTTACTCCATGCATGAGAATATCCACATTGTGCTTGTATAAAATTTGAATTTGATTTTTCATTTTTATAACTAATAATATCCACATAAAATGGTATAAAACGTTCTGTTTGTAAAATAAACATCGAACTTCCAATACCATAATTTAAATAGGGAGAATGTGGTTTATACGCCGCAATAGAAAACGTATAGCCGGGATTATATAAAACATTATCATTATACACCTGAGCACCAATAATATATGATGCAGAAAGTCGAGCATTTATTGTTTCTTTAACAAGAGAATCTTGTGCAACAGACCGTACAGTAAAACAACAAAAAAATACAAGCAATAAATAACTGTATTTATATTTCATTTTTATATATAATTATTTTGTAAAGGTACTATTTATTGCTGTTTTATTAATAATAGTAGCAATAAATGGCTGTTTTTGTTGTTTTTAAACAAAAAAAGAGAGTAAACTATGTTACTCTCTTTTAATTTTCGCATTATTTTATATCATTATTCATCTAATAAAATTTCTAATATTTGTATTGATGCTTTTGCTATAGAGGTTCCTGGACCAAAAATAGCAACCGCACCTGCATCATATAAGAAATCATAATCTTGAGATGGAATTACCCCACCACAAATAACCATAATATCCCCTCTTCCAAGCTTTTCAAGTTCTTTAATTACTTGTGGAATCAAGGTTTTATGTCCCGCAGCCAATGAAGACACACCTAACACGTGCACATCATTTTCAACTGCCTGCTTTGCAGCCTCTTCTGGGGTTTGAAATAATGGACCTATATCCACATCAAATCCTATATCAGCATATCCTGTAGATACCACTTTTGCACCACGGTCATGTCCGTCTTGCCCCATTTTTGCAACCATAATACGAGGTTGTCGTCCCTCTTTTTCTGCGAATTTTTTACACAACTCAACAGCGTGTTGGAAATTCTTGTCGTTTTTAGCTTCTGATGCGTACACTCCTGAAATACTTCTAATTACAGCTTTATATCTGCCTGCTACTTTTTCGCAAGCATCTGAAATCTCACCAAGTGATGCATTTTTCTTAGCTGCCTCAACAGCCAATTCAAGTAAATTTCCTTCTCCATTTTCTGCACATTTGGTAATAGCGGAAAGAGCAGCTTGACATTCTTCTTCATTTCGTTCAGCACGAAGTTTTTCAAGGCGTTCAATTTGCGATAAACGAACCGCAGTATTATCAATATCAAGAATTTCGATAGGATCTTCTTTATCCAATCGATATTTATTTGTTCCAATAATTGCGTCAAGTCCGGCGTCAATACGTGCTTGTTTACGAGCAGCCGCTTCCTCAATACGCATTTTTGGAATACCTGTTTCAATAGCTTTTGCCATACCCCCAAGTTTTTCAACTTCTTGAATATGTGCCCATGCTTTATGCACTAAATCATGCGTTAAAGATTCAACATAATACGAACCTGCCCATGGGTCAATTGCTCTACAAATTTCTGTTTCTTGTTGAATATAAATCTGTGTATTACGTGCAATTCGAGCCGAAAAATCAGTAGGCAATGCTATAGCCTCATCAAGCGCGTTAGTGTGGAGCGATTGTGTGTGTCCAAGTGCCGCAGCCATAGCCTCAATACATGTTCTACCAACATTATTAAACGGGTCTTGTTCGGTAAGCGACCAGCCCGATGTTTGAGAGTGCGTACGTAATGTAAGTGATTTTGGGTTTTTCGGATTAAATTGATTTACCAATTTAGCCCAAATCATACGAGCAGCACGGAATTTTGCAATTTCCATAAAGTGATTCATTCCCACAGCCCAAAAGAAAGAAAGGCGGGGTGCAAATGCATCAATATCAAGTCCTGAATTAATACCAGTACGTAAATATTCAAGTCCGTCTGCGAGAGTATATGCCATTTCAATATCATTGGTAGCTCCTGCTTCTTGCATGTGATATCCAGAAATTGAAATTGAGTTAAATTTCGGCATTTTTTCAGAGGTATATTTGAATATATCCGCAATAATTTTCATAGAAAATGCTGGAGGATAGATATAGGTGTTACGCACCATAAATTCTTTTAAAATATCATTTTGAATTGTTCCAGCCAATTCTTCTAATTTTGCTCCCTGTTCTAATCCTGCTAAAATATAAAATGCCATAACCGGAAGCACTGCCCCGTTCATTGTCATTGAAACTGACATTTTATTAAGTGGAATTTGATCAAATAAGATTCTCATATCCATAATAGAATCTATTGCCACCCCTGCTTTTCCAACATCACCAACCACACGCGGGTGATCTGAATCATATCCACGATGTGTAGCAAGGTCAAATGCAACAGACAAACCTTTTTGTCCCGAAGCAATATTTCGTCTATAAAACGCATTTGATTCTTCTGCGGTTGAAAAACCCGCGTACTGGCGAATTGTCCATGGTTGATACGGATACATTGCCGTATATGGACCTCGAAGATAGGGTGCAAATCCAGAAGTAAACTGGAGATGCTCCATGCGTTTTAAATCTTCTTTTGTATATACCTGTTTTAAAGAAATTTGTTCAGGTGTAATAAATGAGGCAGTTATATTATTTTGTTTTTCCCACTCCTGTACATTTTTTGTACCTGCCTTTGAAGTTTTTATATGAATTGATTTAAAATCGGGTTTCATGTTTCACTTTTTTTAATTAAATACCTAATAGTTTCTGATACATTTGTAATGATTCAAGCATATTTGATTTTACATTAATAAAATGTGTAATACCTTTTGCTTTAAGATCATCGGCACATGCCGGAGCACCAGCAACAACTACGATTTTATCGTTAAGTTTATCAAAAATTGGTATTGCCACTTCAGCATATTCTTCGTCGGAGCTACAAATTACAATAATTTGTGCACCACTTTGTTTTGCTGCAGCAACCCCCTCTTCAACATTTTTGAATCCGTTGTTATCAATTACATCAAATCCTGCACATGCAAAAAAGTTACATGCAAATTGAGCACGCGCTTTTCTCATTGTAAGATTTCCAATAGTTAGCATAAAAACTTTTGGTCTGCCGTTTGTTTGTGCAAACATATCTGTTTTATAACGTAATGCTTCAATAGCTTGTGCTCCTCTATACATTACCAAAGGTTTTGCAATAGCCTGTTCAGATTCGGTAACTTCTGGTTTAAACACACACTCGCATACATCTTTTTGTAATTGTTCGGTAAAATTAGGGAATTGATTTACTCCCAATATATTTTTACGACGATTTGCAATGTTTTTATTATGTGTTTCAGCAGTTTGCGTTATCATAGATTGTATTGCTCCCGATGTAAATGCAGCAATAAATCCACCTTTATCTTGAATTTCAAGAAATATTTTCCATGCTTCTTCTATTACTTTATCAGTAAGCGTTTCTATATAATATGAACCTGCTGCAGGATCAACCACTTGATCAAAATGACATTCTTCTTTTAGAATATTTTGTTGATTTCGAGCAATACGTTCACTAAAATCAGTTGATTCTTCATACACATAATTAAATGGTAATATAGTAAGAGAATCAACCCCACCAAGTGTTGCACTCATAGCTTCTGTTTGTGTACGAAGCATATTTACATAAGGGTCATAAAGAGTTTTATTCCAAGTAGATGTTATTGCATGCATATTTATTTTTCCTGCACATCTACAAACATTTTCTGTGCAATCTGCACTTGCATCATCATCACAATCACAAGAATCATCGCTATAACATACAGGATTATACGCGGCAACAATTTTTGCCCAAAGCGTTTTAGCAGCACGGAATTTTGCAAGTTCCATAAAATAATTTGATGTAACTGCAAAGTTAAATTTCATACGAAGTGCAAATTCTCCTGCATCTATTCCTTGTTCTGTTGCTGCTGTAAGATATTCAACCCCAATTGCAAGTGCAGATGCTAATTCTTGTGTAATAGAGCCTCCTGCATTGCTTATATAATCGGCATGTATGCTGCATGTTTTAAATTGAGGTAATGTTTTTGCAATAGAAAGTAACTCCGGAATATTTTTTTCGCATATTTCTTGAGAATTATAACAAAACGCACCGTTTTTCATAAAATTACCAATATAATCGGCATTTATTGAACCAATTACTTGTTTTGCATCGATATTATTTTTAGCAATATAATCAACAAATAATTGTAAAAAATGTGTTTTTCCTTTCGAAATCACAAAGTTTATTTCGATAGCAGTCATGGTAATGTTTTGGAGTAATTCTTCAACATTATTCACATTCCAAGAGGTAGCATCTTTAATTTTAAATCCAAGAGAAGTTACACCTTTTTGTAAAACATCTAATGCTTTTGCATTCGCATTTTTTACGTTTTCAACTTGAATGTCTTGGCGAATATACCATTCATTTGTTGCTTTTTTTGTTCCACGTGTATATGGAAACTGACCTGGCAACACATCTAAATATGAAAGTGGAGCAAGGTCTTCTAATCTGTATATTGGTTCAACAGTAAAACCTTCAATAGGTTTCCACACCAATCTTTTTTCAAAATCAGCACCTTTAATGTCGATAATGGTTTTTTCTTTCCATGTATCAGCAGAAACCGGTGCAAATTCTTCGAATAATTTACCCGAATTGATTGACATAATTATTTATTTTTTTGAATACTATAAGTTTTTTTACATTGTCAAAATTAGATATTTTTTATTGATTTCCATAATTTACAAGGATAGTTATTATACTTATTACTTTATTTCAATAAAAAAGCCCTGGAAAATTCAAGGGCTTTTTTATAAACATGAAAAAAACTACTATTGTTTTGTTATTCGTACTGTTTCTGTTTTACCATTTTTATAGCTTATAGAAATCAGATATATGCCATTCGCTTGATTTTGCATATCAATTGAAACGTTTGTAGCATTTACTTTTTCTACTCGCACAATTTCTCCTAAAACACTCATAACTATTATTTCAGACATGTACGAAGGAGCTTCAATAGTTACATTTGAAACTACAGGGTTTGGGTACATTTTTGCAACCAATGAAACAGCTTCTATTGAAACAGGTATCATTGCATCTTTAAATGCTTGAATAGCTGCCACTAACGATTCGTTTTTCGCATCAACTTCCTCTTGTGTAGCGGTTGGTTTGTTGTACACCACCCGTGCAGATTGTATAGCATTATAGAATACTGTCCAAGCTGTTTGAGGATATTGACCAGGTAATGAGCCTGTTTCTGCATATACAATTAATTCATCAGCTTCTGCTATATTTAATTCTAATGCTAATTTATCAATTGGTACTGGTATTTCAGACAATAAGAATGCAGAAATAGCAGCTTGTAAGGTAATTACTTGTTGATTTAACTCATTTTGAGTTGTTGCATTATCATACACACTTTGTGCTGTACTTATTGCCGAAGTAAATGTATTTACAGCACTTACTGGGTAATTACCAGGATTATCTCCTGTATTTCCGGTTGCTAAACCTAAAGCATTATGTGCTTCATTAATTTTTGAAGCTAATAAAGTTTTATTAAGTGGTTCAACATAAATACGTAATGCTTCAAACGCAGCAATTGCACTATTTAAATCACTTACAGCCTGATTCACTTGCACTTGTGTTGTTTGCGTATTATCGTAAACTCCTTGTGCCGATGAAATTGCAGCATAAAAATTAGTTTTAGATCCTACAGGGAATTGTCCATTTGCAGTTCCTTCCTGTGCATTTGTATGCAGCGTAGTGGCTTCTTGTATTTTCACAAATAAAGGACCTTTATTAACACCCACAACTAAATTTTGGAATGCAAGCAATGCCTCATCAACAGCAATTTTAGCCTGATTCACTTGCTCTTGAGATGCAAGTGCATTTGTATAGACATTATTAGCTGTATTAATTGCTGCTTGCAAATTAGCTTTAGAGCCTATTGGATATTGCCCATCAGCTGCACCTTCCGTAGAAACATTATGGAAGTTTTGTGCTGTTTGTATAGATGCAAATAAAGCGGTTTTATCAACAGATATACGTTGTGAATTAAATTGCTCAATTGCAGTTTGCAATGAATGTACCGCAGCATCAACATCAATTTGCGTTACACTTTCATCAGCTTGAATAGCAAGTGCCGATGAAATTGCTGCATCAAATGTAGTTGCTGCCGATTGAGGATATTGTCCATCGCCATTGCCAATTTGTGCAGAATTGCGTAATGTTTGTGCTTGAACAATAATAGCATCTAAATTTGATTTATCTACAATATTAAGCGGTGGTAAATCAAGTAATTTACCTAAAATACGAACCTCATCAATCCACAACTGTCCAGCAATGCCGTCAGCTGCTTGAATTTTCCATTGGAAATTCATAATTTCTGTTAAATCCCATGGAACTTTAATTCCCCATGAATATTGTTCAAAATCAGACCAACTTAATCGTATTTCTGTCCATTCTAAAGCCGCAGGTAATTCAACATAATAATTACAATCGTCAGTTATAGACTCTAAATTAATTTCTAAGAAATATGAATGTTGCGATTTAACCCAGAACGACATTCCTGTAGAACCTGTTAAATCATACGCAGCTTCGGGGTCATTCATTGCCATACCCATACCTACAAATGGACTATATCCTAACACAGATGCTCCCATTAAACTATAATCAATCATTGCAGCATGTTCTGTTCCTTGTGCTCCAGTTTGCGACATAGTAAATGGCGAAGACGCATCTGTAAGAGGAGTAACAGATGAACTTCCTCCCGGTTCTGAATCATTATATGAATACCAATACGTATTTAAATAGGTAAGATTTTCTAATTCAGCGTTGAAAATCAGCGTTTCATTCACAATTTGTTTTTTATAGAAATCTTGTTCTGCTTTAAGTAAATCTACAATTGCAGCATCAATTTGCTCTTGCGTTGCTTGTGTATTACTTACCACTGCTTGTGCAGTTGTTATAGCCAATTGCAATGCTGTTTTAGCACTTGCAGGATATTGCCCTACAGCTGTTCCAGTTACAGCAGTATTATGAACAAGTTGTACGTCTGCAATAGTTGCAACTAATTCAGCTTTATCAACTACTTGAATAGTACAAGTTCCTTTAAATATATCACGTTCAGCACTTGTTGCTGTTACAACAACAGTACCTTTTGCAAGTGGAGTTACCATACCGCTGTTATCAACTGACGCAATAAGTCCAGCATTTCCTGTCCAAATTACATTTTTATTTGTTGCATTAGACGGTTGCACGCTTGCTTGTAGTTGTAACGAAGCCCCTCCAACTTCTAAAATAGCAGTTGTTGGCGTAACGGTAACAGCTGTTACATCAACTTTAGAAACAGTTACCAAACATTCATTTGATGAAATCAAAGTTCCGTCTGTTGCAATTGCTGTAATATTTGCATCACCAACAGATATTGCTGTTATTACACCATTCGCATCTATAGTTGCAACAGCTTCATTATCCGAAGCCCAAGTTACATCAGTACTTGCTCCTGCAGGCAGTACATTTTCTACTGAAATTTGTACTGTTTCTCCAACTACAAGATTTTGACTATTACTAATAAAAATATGCGTAGTAAGAATATCTGTGATAGTAAGTTTACATGTATCTTTAAAATTACCATCAACAGTTGTTGCAATAATATTTACGCTACCTGTGGTAATAGGAGTTACAACACCATTTGCATCAACAGTTGCAATTGCATTATTTGAAGATTCCCATAGAATGCTTTTGTTTGTTGCATTCGTAGGATTTATTGTTGCAGATATTGTAAGTGATTCATTTATTTGAATTGTTTGTGATTGAGGCGAAACCGTAACACTTGCAACAGGAGTTGTTACTGCTGTTACTTCTACATTACATGTTGCAGGATAATTACCATCAACAGTTGTTACTGTGATAATAGCTTCTCCTACACCTTTCACGGTGATTATACCCATATCATTTACCGTAACTACTGTTTCATTACTTGAACTCCAATTTACTGTTTGATTTGTTGCATTTGTTGGGTTAATAGTTGCAACTAACTGAACAGGACCGCTTGTTGCTGCAAGCAATAATGAAGACTCATTTAAACTTACACCTTCTACTGGAATTGGACTTACTGTTACAAAGCAAGTGTCTGCAATTAATGGATTAGAATGAGAAGTAGCAACTACTTTTGTGCTACCTATTCCAAGAACCGTAACAACACCATTTGTAACCGAAACCACACCAGGCTCTGTTACCGACCACACCACTGTTTTATCTGATGCGTCTGAAGGGGTAATTGTTGCTTCAAGAGTTACAGGAGCACTCGCAGGGGTTAATTCTAAAGAAGAATGATTTAAAGTAATAGCTGTTACGTCTATTGCTGTTACTTCTATATTACATGTAGCAGAATAATTACCATCAACAGTTGTTACTGTAATAATAGCCTCTCCTATGCCTTGCACGGTGATTATACCCATATTATTTACCGTAACTACTGTTTCATTACTTGAACTCCAATTTACTGCTTGATTTGTTGCATTTTCTGGGTTAACAGTTGCAACTAATTGAACAGGACCGCTTGTTGCTGCAAGCAATAATGAAGATTCATTTAAACTTACACCTTCTACTGGAATTGGACTTACTGTTACAAAACAAGTGTCTGCAATTAATGGATTAGAATGAGAAGTAGCAACTACTTTTGTACTACCTATTCCAAGAACAGAAACAACACCATTTGTAACCGAAACAACACCAGGCTCTGTTACCGACCACACCACTGTTTTATCTGATGCGTCTGAAGGAGTAATTGTTACTTCAAGAGTTACAGGAGCACTCGCAGGGGTTAATTCTAAAGAAGAATGATTTAATGCAATATCTGTTACATCTACTGCTGTTATTTCCACATTACATGTTGCAGAATAATTACCATCAACCGTTGTTACTGTGATAATAGCTTCTCCTATACCTTTCACGGTGATTATACCCATATCATTTACCGTAACTACTGCTTCATTGCTTGAACTCCAATTTACTGCTTTATTTGTTGCATTTGCTGGATTAATAGTTGCAACTAATTGAACAGGACCACTTGTTGCTGCAAGAGATAATGAAGATTCATTTAAACTTACACCTTCTACTGGAATTGCCTTAACATTTACAATACATGTAGCTTCGTGTGAACCATCAACAGTTTCAACTCGTATTATAGTACTTCCAACAGAAATACCAGTAACTGTACCATTTACTACTTCAGCAATAGCAGGATTATCAGATGACCATATAACCGATTTATTTGTAGCATCAAGAGGATTTACCGTTGCTGTTAATGCCTGCGAAGCTTGTATAGAAATAGTAAGTTCGTTTTGATTTAAACTTACTCCTGTAACATTCACTATATCGCTATCTACTGTTACCGCACAAATATCAAATTTTGTATTATCTGCAACAGAACGAACAGTAATAATACAATTTCCAACCCCTACCGCTGTAACTAAACCATCAACTACTTTTGCAATAGATTCATCACTTGATTCCCATGTAACTGCTTGATTTGTTGTTTTTACTGGGTCAAACACTGCGGTAAGTTGCTGTGCAGGGTCTCCAATCACAAAACCTATTTCAGCTGGTATTGAAATAGAATTTGGCATAATTGGAGTAACTGTTACCACACATGTACCAACTTTGCCACTTGCATCATTTGCAGTAGCAGTAATATTTGCAGTACCTTCTGCAAGAGCAGTTACAACTCCCGAATTATCAACCGTAGCAACTGCTGTATTGCTCGATGCCCACTCATACGTTGGGTCGGTTGCGGTAGCAGGAATAACTGTTGCAGTTAAAGGATTTGAAATTTCATCAATAACTAATGAAAGAGTTGCGGGTAACACAGAAATATTTGTTACCAAACGTGGAGAAACGGTTACCACACACGTACCAACTTTGCCACTTGCATCATTTGCAGTAGCAGTAATATTTGCAGTACCTTGAGCAAGAGCAGTTACAACTCCTGAATTGTTAACCGTAGCAACTGCCTCATTACTCGATTTCCATACATACGTTGGATCTGTAGCATTAGCAGGAATAACTGTTGCAGTTAAAGGATTTGAACTTTCATTAATAACTAATGAAAGTGTTGTTGGTAACACAGAAATACTTGTTACCAAACGTGGAGAAACAGTTACCACACATGTACCAACTTTTCCACTTGCATCATTTGCAGTAGCTGTAATATTTGCAGTACCTTCTGCAAGAGCAGTTACAACTCCTGAACTATTAACCGTAGCAACTGC
>JAAYPM010000068.1 GCA_012519815.1 Bacteroidales bacterium | reverse complement strand
GCTGCGTATGGGTCAAATATTGCGCGATTTTTCAGATTAAAATATAAACATGTTATTTTGTTGATAGCCTGTGCTTCTGCAGGGGTTATGGCAGCAATTTTTAACGCTCCCGTTGCCGCTATTGTATTTGTTTTAGAAGTTTTGGTTTTAAACTTATCTATGGCGTCCATTGTGCCTTTGTTGTTGTCAGCATCTTCGGCTACCTTAATGTCATATTTCTTTGTTGAACAAGATGTTATTTTTTATTCGGAAATATTTCAAAAAATTGATTATAAGTTGATTGATGTTCCTTCGTTTATTCTACTTGGTGTTATTACTGGCTTTGTTTCAGTGTATTTTAAACGTATGTATGTGTATATAGAGGGACTTTTTGAGAAAATAGCAACAAAACGCATGAGGCTGCTTGTTGGAGGTGTGGCTCTTGGGGTATGTTTATTCTTTTTTCCTTCATTGTATGGAGAAGGGTATTCGGAAATAAATATGAGTGTGAGAGGCGATTATTCATATTTGTTTGACAATACTGTCTTTACGATTTTACGGGACAATATTTTTGCGGTAATTTTTTTATTTATTGCAGTGATTTTAGTAAAAGTAATAGCAACTTCTGTAACATTTGGATCTGGTGGAGTAGGAGGAGTTTTTGCACCTTCGCTGTTTATTGGTGCTAATATAGGTTTTTTATATGCCGTTATTTTTCAGTATTTTGATATATATGTTTCGACAAGCGTATTTGTACTTCTAGGAATGGGAGGTATGATAGCTGGAGTTTTACATGCTCCTTTAACAGGAATATTTCTTATAGCCGACATCACAACAGGATATAGTTTGTTTGTTCCATTGATGCTTGTGTCGGCAATATCATTTCTTACTGTGCGTATGTTCGAATCGCATTCGGTATATACATATTTATTGGCACGCAGGAAACAACTGTTATCTCATAATAAAGATAAATCAGTGTTAACCTTGTTAAATATTAATAAATTAATCGAAACTGATTTTATGCCTATTTCAATTAATGCCAATTTAGGAGAATTGATAGAAGTTATAAAGGTTTCGAAACGAAATATTTTTCCGGTGTTAGATGACGAACAACGTTTACACGGAATTATAAAACTTGATGATATTCGTCAAATAATGTTTGATGAAACACAGTATAAAAAAATAGATGTGAGAACATTAATGCATATGCCGCAATATTATTTTTCACCCGATGACCATATGGGGGACGTTGTTAAGGCAATTCAAAAAACGAAGCATTACAATTTTCCGATTCTTAAAAATGGTCGTTATGTAGGATTTATATCAAGAGCCTCTATTTTTAGTGAATATAGAAAAATTACAGCATATTTTTCAGAGGATTAATTGCCAAAAAATCCCATGTCAAATTATATAAAAAGCCTTGTTTTTTATATGAATAATTCCGTAATTTGTAAAGATGCAACTATTTGAAAAAAAAAGTTGTCATATAATATGAATATTGTGTAATACACTATATAAAATTAAGCTTATGAATGCATTTTTACCAAGTCGTTTTTCGCAAAAAATATTTGCAGTTTTTTTTGTTTTATTTACAGGATTTATTTCACCATTATTTTCTCAAGTAGATTTTGAGTTTTGGTTTGCAGCACCGTATGGTAATCAAAACCATGCTCCGCAATGGCCTACCAATTACCAGTATAAAATAGGTGGACGCCCCATCTTTTTGCACTTGGCAACGCAAGATGCTGACGCAACAGTTGTGGTTTCAATTCCGGCAAATCCTTTGTTTGTGCCAATTACAGTGCATATTCCAGCAAATAGTACTATGCCTATTGAACTAACTTCATGGATAAATGATATTCAATCTTCTAAAACAGACGGAACTGTTGAAAACAAAGCGATTTATATTCGATCGTCTGCACTTATTACAGCTTATTATGAAATTGCATCGGTTTTAAATACTGATATTTTTTCCTTAAAAGGACAAAACGCTCTTGGAACGGAGTTTTATGCTCCTATACAAAATTTATGGAGTAATGACCCTATTCATAATGGAACATCTGTTAGTCCTATACCAGATCCCGCATATTCTTATATTATAATTGCTGCTACCGAAAATAATACCGAAGTAAATGTAACTCCTTCTGCGGCTACACCAACTACAGCTGCAGGGATTACGCGAACAATTTTGCTGAATCGTGGAGAAACATATGTGATTAGAGCTTCAAGCCAATCGGCAGATGCTGGAAAATTGGGAGGAACGTATATTACTTCAAATAAAAAAATTGCAGTTACGGTTGCTGACGATTCTGTGTATCCACAGGATTATGTTAATTCTGGCGATTGTGAGGATTATGCAGGTGACCAGATAGTTCCAACAGATATTATAGGAAAAGAATATATTGTAGTAAAAGGTCAGGGGTATAAAGGAGCGTCAGAAGGAGATCGTGGTGTTGATTTTCAAGAACGAGTATTTATTACAGCAACTGTTGATAATACCGAGGTCTTTGTAAATGGTTCGTATTACACTACACTTGATGCGGGTAAACAAACTTCATATCAACTTGGAGGTGGGACAACTGCAAATTACACTTTTATTACTACTTCAGAACCTGCTTATGCATACCATCATTCAGGGTATCGATGCGAAATGGCATCAGCTATGTTACCTTCGGTAGATGGTTGTACAGGGTCATATAAAATGGGATTTGTGCGTACATATGGAAATCATGCAAATGAGGAATTCTATATGAATTTAATGGTGAAAGGTGGTGGTGAAGGGGATTTCTTGTTGAATGGTGCGCCAAATGAAACTATTAATAATGCAACTTTTCAAACTATTATTGGTACCGATTGGCGTGTAGCACGTATTTATTTTTCTCCTTCTGATTTACCTGTGGGAGCGTATTATTTGCAAAACACAACTTCGCTTTTTCATATGGCTATGATGAACTCTACGGCACATGATTGGGGAGATGGTGCAGGATACAGGTTAATGGGAGCTATGTATGGTTATTTTTCTAAATTTAGCGACAATGAACCTACGGCTATTATTGTAAATAATAATGACACCTCAATTGTGGTTTCGCAGGGGACTCCAGTGAGTTTGCTTGCTGGCGGTGGGTATGAGTTTTCGTGGACAGGGTATGTGTGGAACGGACTCGATTGGGAGCTGTTGCCTGAACCATATTATATGAATGTTACTGATGTTGAAAACCCGTATGTAATTATAAATACGTTGGGTGTATATAAATATACAGCTTCAATAACTACTGAATGTTATGGAGTGCAAAACAAAAGTGTACTTATTCGTGTTGTTGAACCCGTAGATTTAAATAATGTGTTTGACACTGTGTGTGCAACATACCCGTATGTAGATATAAGTGAATTTTATAATTTATATAACTTAAATGATACAATAGTTGGGAAGCAAGGCTTGTTAACTGGATATTATGTTGATTCTTGGTATAAGGAAGTCGCTGGAGGAACGGAAATCTGGGATGATTTTGAAGCAAATAGAGTGTTTGTAGGACAGCCTAAAAATGGTACCATAACTACCGTAGCTAATCCAACTCCGAGCACTGCAAATCCTTCTCCGTATGTTGGTCATTTACGTAAAACAAGTATGGATAGGGATAACCCCGCAGGTTTAGAACCTGGGTATAACGACTGGAATTTATATAATCAGTCTGTATGGTATGACATTGATTTAACTACATTTATTAATTTAAGTCAGGGCACGCAATTTAGTTTTGATATAATGTATGACGGAACTACCATGCAGTCATGGGAGTATGGAAATCATATGGTGTATCTCGAATTGTTTGATAATTCTGGTGGATATGCTCGTTTACCTGGAGGAACCTTAGGTAGTGCTCATTTGCAAAATCCTGAGTGGATTACTATGAATTTTGATTTTACTGGATATGATTTAGTGCAAATAAATAAAGTACGAATACGTATTCATGTAGATAATTATTGGTCTATACAAAACCGTATGCCATGGGGATATTATATTGATAATATTCAACGTGAAATTGTACCACATCAAAAACAGGTAGAAGATGCCTCTAACTATAGGGTTACCAATGGAGATGTGCTTATTGCAAAAGTATTAAATCATTTTGATTTAGGTAGAGTTGATTATGCTGATGCTACTATAGGTGTACTGCCTATAGGGGTTGATGGTAAAGATATAACGATAACAGATATATGTGCCACTTCAGGAAATCAATTGGCAGGATTTGATTTAACAGAGTATAATTATGATGTTGGAGGTGCTCTTGTTGCAGATAAATATTGGTATTTAGATCCAATGATGAGTATCCCTATTGATAATCCTACAAATGTTACGGTTACTGGAACACAAACATTTTGGGCGTTTATTGATGATGAGTGTGGAAATATTGGCTCTCTTACAATAGAGGTGTCTCCAATTCCCCAAGTGCAAGATGCAACTATTGATGTTTGTGAGGTTGTTCCTCTTGGTGGTAATAGAGGTATTGTAAACCTCTTACAAGAACGTTCGCGTATAACGTCTGATGCAGGAGCAACGGTAATTTGGTATTCAGATCCAGATTTTTCAATTCCTGTCGCTGATGAATCTCAGGTGTTTGTAACTGACGGAGAGGTGTTTTATGCAGAGGTGTTTTATAATGCTGCCTGTATTTCTACAGCAACTTTAACGGTTACAGTTATTCCATTGCCTGACATTACGTTTGATGATTTCGCTTTATGTGAAGATGCAGGTGTTGTTACGCTACAAGCGACTCCTCCCGGTGGTGTTTATTCAGGACCAGGTGTTGTCGGAAATGAATTTGACCCTCAACTTGCAGGTGCAGTTGCAGGTGGTCATGAGTTAACATATACTATTACAAACCAAGGTTGTTCTCATTTAGAACATGCAACTGCTACAGTACACCCTGAAGTTACAGCTTCTATTATTCAAGTTCCTGCTCGAAAATTACAAGTAGGAGAATCTACTAATCTTCAGGCAACTATAGAGCCAGCTCCTGCCTCTCAATATTCGTATTCATGGTCGCCAGCAGGAAGTCTTGTTTCTACAAATACATTAAATCCAACAACAACAGCACTTACAGTGCCAACAACATATACACTTACGGTTACAAATCCTACAACAGGTTGTGATGCAACTGCAAGTATATTAGTAGATGTGTATGTGCCAGTAAATATTGATTTGAAATTTTCTTTAGATGAGGTATGTGCAGGGACACCAGTTACTGTTTCTCCAAATAGAACAGGTGGTTTTGGTCCGTATGTGTATAATTGGACAATTCCAGCAGGTGTAGATTATACTATGGTTAATGATTCACTTGTACGTTTAAATAATCCGCAACCATCATCTGTGCAAATTTCTGTTTCGGTTACTGATTTAGGTATTACACCAAATGACGTAGTGTCTGACACAAAAACACTGATTGTACATGCAAATCCAAACATTACAATGCCTGTACCTTCGCCAGTTTGTGAAAATTCTCATTTGCAAATTAATCCTACGGTAAGTGGTGGAACGCCTGCATATACACACGAATGGTCACAAGATGTTGCAATACTTTCATCAAATGTGAATGATAATTTTGCATCTATAAATACCGATGATTATACAGGTACATTTTATTTGCAATATACGGTAACCGATCAAAATAATTGTGTTGCTCGAAAAGATGTTACCGTTTTGGTAAATCCTCGACCAGTAGTAACGGCATCAACAGTTGATAAAACCTGTGTTGGTGAACCTGTTCTATTGCATGGAACTGTTGTGCAAGGTAATACCGCTGGTGGTACACATGCATGGATTACTCCGCAAGCATTATGGCTTGATGATTTAAGTAGCACAACTATTCCGAATCCTATTTTTAGTTCTAATACATATGGATTTGCACGTTTTCAATATGTGTTTGTTGATGCAAACGGTTGTACTGATACTTCTCATGTTGTAACAATTCAAGTTCAACCGAAACCTGTAGTAACAATAAATCCTGTTGCTCCTCAATGTGTAAGTTCGCAAGGAGTGTATCTTACAGCAAATGCAACAGTGCCAACTGTTCCATCGGCTACGTTTACGTATAATTGGACAGGAGATGTGGTTTCTGATTTAGCTTCTCCATTGTTGCCACGCGATAACCCCGGAGAAAAAAATGTAAGTTTGGTTGTTACAGCTGATAATGGTTGTGTCTCTGATCCAGCAACACTTAAAGTTATAGTAAATCCAAATCCTATAGCCGAAATTGTTAATCCAACACCAATGAGCGTGTGTGAACTTTCAGATTTAGAAATACGTGCAAACACTGCTCAACCCAATGTGGTGTTTGATTGGGAAGGAACCGCTCAAACATATCTTACGCCAAAAACAGGTAGTACGGTTGTGTTTAATGCTCCTGCGGTTACTCCACAAACCGTGTATAATGTTGTGTTAAATGCAGAAAACACTCTTACTGGTTGTAAAGGACAAACTAATAAAGACATTACGGTATATCTTAGTCCAAAAGTTGAGTTAGGACAAGACATAGAACTTTGTATAGGTTGGGATACTATTTTGCATCCGTCAATTGATTTTGCAATTGAACCGTATCAAATTCGTTGGATGCTTGATACAACAGAGTTGAGCAATACGTCCACTTTAAATCCTCGTTTTACACTGCGTGATAACAACACGTACAAAGTTGGATTGCGAATTACCGATACGTATGGATGTAGTGGATATGACGAAATTTCTATTCTTCCGCTCGCAAATCCTATAGCAAATGCAGGTATTGATAGAATAGAAGATTGGAATGAGCCGTTTAATCTTAATGGTAGTGCAACGGGAGGAACACCATCATATACATATAATTGGCAACCAGCAGATTCTTTACTTACATCTAACACTGTTCCGAATCCTTCTTCGGTATTACAAGAATCAACTCGCTTTATTCTTCGTGTTGAAGATGCACGTGGCTGTTTTGATTATGACACTGTTGAAGTTACGGTAATTGGACAACCTATTACAGTGAGAATAGAACAAATGCCCGACCCACTTTGTTATGGTTCTACAGTAACACTTACAGCATATCCTGGTGGAGGAACAGGAATATATGCGTATCAATGGTATAAGATTTCAGAACCCCATGTGGTTATTGGAACACAAAATAATATTGTTGTAGATCCTTTATTAAATACAGAGTATGGAGTTCGCGTTTCAAGTGGCTCATTTGATCCTGCACAAGCAACTCATTTAGTAGTAGTTAATCCATTACCTACCATTTCTATTCAAGGAGGTAATATGCCTGAATTGTGTTTGGGTGCTACATATCAATTAACACCAAATGTTGTAGGAACTGCTCCTTATTCATATGAGTGGTCTGATGGTGGTCCGCTTACAATTACAAGTGAAACATATTTGTTTAATCAATCGCAAACATCAGGACCAAAAACTGTGAATGTAAAGGTTACTGATGCTCTTGGTTGTGAGGCTGATATTGATGTGATTGTTACGGTACACCCTTTGCCAATTGTGGATATTATACCTAATAACCCATATATCTGTATTGATGTAGAACAGCCACTCGAAGCGGTTGTGTCTGGAAATGGAACAGCTCCGTATATCTATACATGGTCTGCTTTGCAAGGAAATATAACTTCTGTTGATAAAAATGCTCATTTTTCAGCACAAAAGGCAGGTAATTACGTGGTGTCTGTTGTTGTGCGAGATGCACATAATTGTTCAGCAAACGCAACAGAATTAATCACGGTTAATCCATATGCAACACTTGCATTGCCTGAACGAAAAACAGTGTGTGCGGGCGAAGACCTTACTTTATCTATTAATAGCGGAGGTATTCCAGGCAACTATACTATGCATTGGGTAGGCGGAGATAGAAATCGAATAGTTGATTCTACAAATATTTTAAATACAGTATTCCGAAGTGCAAATGAAGGAGAATATGTGCTGTATTATACTATAGAAGATGAGTATGGTTGTCCTCGTCTTGATACTATTCAAATAGGAGTGTACCCAACAGTTACTCTTGCAGCTATGCCTGATGTACATGCTTGTGAGGGAGTGTCTCTTGAGTTTGAGGCTACTATAATTCAAGGAAATCCTTCGTTGGTTACATACGCATGGTTAGGAAATGTATCGCCAACAGCAGGAAAGGTTACTAATTTTTCATCTTCAGTTGCTGGAACATATCCTATTCGTGTGCTTGCGGGAGATGCGAATTGCTCTGATGAGGTGAGTTTTAACGTTACCGTACACCAAAATCCTCGTGTGCAAATAGTGAATGCACCTATTCGACAGGTTGATTATAACGCAAGTGTTATGTTACAAGGAAATGTTGTGAATTATACAACCAGCCCATATGTGTATTCTTGGTTTAATCCTGCATTAATATCTTCTGGTGCAGCAACGCAAACACCAGTTACAACACCTATTATTACCACACAATCGTATATGTTTACCATGACAGATGCGTATGGGTGTAAAGATTCTGCAAGTATAACATTGCAAACAGAATTAATAATTATTGAAATTAAAGTACCAAATGATCCTACAGATGATCCTAAAATTCCAAAAGATAAAATAGTGGATCCTACTATCATTAATCTAACATCTGTACCGCGTGAAGTGTGCTTGGGCGAATCTGTGGTGTTGGTTCCGCAAATTGTTTCAGGAAATTCAGCAAGCTTTACGTATTCATGGAAAGATGATGAAGGAAACTTTATATCTTCAGACATAAATCCAAAGGTAACGCCTACAAAGATGTACACAACATATACATTAACCATTACAAATGCTGCTGGTTTTTCAACATCGGCTTCGTTCAGAGTAATTGCACATATGAGTCCTTCTGCTTCAATTCATGTTTTCCCTGATTATAATGGAACATATTATATTGATGATCAATTTACAATAAATGGTAACCCAACAGGAGGTTCTGGCACGTATGTATCTCATGCGTGGACAGTTTCGAATGCAACTATTGCAAGTCCCGACCAACAAATTTCTGCAATGACTGTAGCAAATGCATCAAACGTTTCTATGACATATTTTGTTACTGATAGCAAAGGGTGTAGCACTACTACTACTCGAACTATTTCTGTGGTAGAACAAATAATTCCGCATATTACTCCAAATGATGCTTGTCAATGGGATACAGTAACGTATAAATTATCACATTCATATCCTGCTGGAACGTTTATTCAATGGAGTGTGAATGGAGGACAGATTGTAGGAGCAAGCAATAATACTACTGTTGATGTATATTGGCCTGATGTTTCTTCAAATGCTACTGTTTCTGTTATTATTGTTCCTCCCGGTGATAAAATTATACAAATTGAAGAGAAAATAGCTGTTGGAGCTATGCCACAAGTTGAAATTGCAGGTCCTGCTCATGTGTGTGTTGACGAAACTGCAAAATATAATGCTGTTAATATTGGAGGTTCACAATCAATTGTGTATGGATGGCAAATAGCTACTGATATTTCTAATCCTTTAAATCCCTATTATGCTGAGTTTTGGGACGGGCAAGATGATGAATTGTTGCAAAATGTTTCTTTAAACACAGAACAAGCAACGGTACATTGGAAATTTGAAGGAGTAGATAAAGTTGTTTTAACAGCTCGTGATGGAGGTTGTGTAACCACAGTTGATATGGATGTTACTATTCATCCATTGCCAAAACCTGATTTTATGTATCAATCTGTAGAAAAAGTGTTTTTCCAAAGCGAAAATTCGTATCGTTTGACAGATAGCATTTTTAAAGATAAGCAGGTTGATTTTACAAACCTTACATTTGGACATCCTGACACGGCTGTTATAGATAAAAATGTATCGTTCTATTGGGACTTTATAGGTGATGGTATATTTACAGAACATGCTTTTAATACCTCATATGAATATGACGAAAGTGGGCAGTTTATGGTTCAGTTGTTGGCAGTTGACGAAATGTGGGGGTGTAAAGACACTGTGGCAAAACCATTAACGGTTGTTGTAAACCCTAATTGTGGTTTAACATATCCAAATGCATTTACTCCTGATTTAGATGACAATAATAACTTTTATCCTATATATAATGAAGGCGTTTTAGAAAACGGATACGAATTACGTATATATAACAGATGGGGTGCCTTGTTATGGTCAACGCAAGATTTATATGGAAAATGGGACGGAGTATATAAAGGTGAAATTGCAAAACAAGATGTGTATGTATATCATGTGAAAGCAGTTTGTGAAGAAAAAGATCCTGCTACTGGCGAACATCGAGTGCTTAATATTAAAGGTGATGTTACAGTAATACGCTAAATGATTACTAAATAATAATAAAACAAAAAAGCAGCAAAGTTACTTTGCTGCTTTTTTTGTTTTGTCGGGGCGGCAGGATTCGAACCTGCGACCTCCTGGTCCCAAACCAGGCGCGATAACCGGACTACGCTACGCCCCGTTTGTTTTTTAATTAGTTGTGCAAAAGTATATGATATTTTTAAAATAGCAAATCATATAACAGTTTATTTTTGTATTTTTGAAATTATTTTTCATATATATTTAAAACAATGGAACTTACGTTAACAACCCCAGCACTTTTATTTTCGGCAATATCTCTTATTATGCTTGCATATACAAATCGATTTCTATCGTATGCATCACTTGTACGAAGCTTGCATGATAAATATGTACAAACAAAATCGCCCGTTATTTTGTGGCAAATTAAAAATCTTCGTACTCGATTGTATTTAACTCGTTCTATGCAAATTTCAGGTATTTTGAGTTTATTATTGTGTGTGGTAAGCATGTTTTTAATTTATATTACATTACCAATAATGGGAGCGTATGTATTTGCTGTGGCTTTACTGTTATTAATAATTTCACTTGCTTTACTTATTCGTGAAATTCAAATATCTGTTCATGCGCTTGATTTGCATTTAAAAGGCATTGAAGATTTAATAGATTAATACGTTCTGAATGTTTTTTTAAGAAAACTACATTTTGATTTTGTGCCCTGTGTCGCTCTGAGTTTTTTATATTTATACAGCATATATCATAATAAATTTGTAGTTTTGCCAACTTATTAAAAGTATAAAAAAATCAAATGGATAAAAATACAATTACAGGTACAATACTTATAGGTCTTCTTATTATAGGGTTTTATTATTTTACACAACCAACTGCCGAAGAACGCGAACAAATGATTCGTTATCAAGATTCTATTCGAGAAGTGTATCAAGAAACAATGCGATACGAAAAAGAGTTACAACAAAAAGAGTTGCAACAAAAAGAAAATCAGCAAGCCGTTTTGTCTGCACTGCCAACATCATCTCATGACTCTATACAAGAACAGGCTTTATTACAAACATATGGCAAATTTGCACACGCAACTAATGGTGAAGAGGAATTTACAACAATAGAAAATGATATTCTTAGTGTTTCTTTATCTAATAAAGGCGGAAAATTGTATAGTGCCGAACTTAAAGAATATAAAACATATACACAAGAACCTTTGATTCTATTGGGTGAAGATACAGAATTTGGTATTCTTTTAAGTGAAATAGGAATGTCAACGAATGAGTTGTTTTTTACAAAAATGGATAGTAAAACAGCAGGAAAAACGATACCAAAAAACACGGTGCTGTACCGTTTATATGCTGATGATTATTCGTATATAGAATTTGAATATACTCTACCTGAAGATTCATACCAATTGGAAATGAAAATGAATATGAAAGGAATGGATACTCATATGCGTGACATTACCTACAATATTGCATGGGAAACAACAGGTAAAACACTCGAAAAAACTAAATCAGCCGAAGAGTTATATACAAATATTATATGGAAGTATTTAGATGATGATGTTGATAATATTAATTCTCGTTCAAAAAAAGCTGAAACAAAAGATTTAACAGGAAAAGTATCATGGGTAGCCTATAAACAACATTTTTTTTCGGTAGTGTTTATTGCTAAAAATTCTTTTGCTCGTGGCGGAGAAGTGTCGTTAAATCCTATTACAAATGATGAATCAAAATTAAAAGAATTTTCTTCTTTACTTACTGTTGAAAGAGACCGTAATGCAAAAGAGGAAACAATAGAATTTTCTTTTTATATAGGTCCTAATCATTACGCAACATTAAAAAAACAAGGCATTGCGTTAGAAAATTTATTGGATTTAGGTTGGTTTGGGTTTATTACAAAATTTGTGATTATCCCTATATTTAATTGGCTTGCATCATTTATTGGAAATTATGGATTAATTATTTTATTGCTCACTATACTTATAAAAATAATTCTATTTCCTCTTACATTCAAATCATATCTTTCTACTGCACGCATGCGTGTTTTAAAACCTCAAATTGATAAAATTAATGCGAAGTTTCCTGATAGTGCTGATGCTATGAAACGGCAACAAGCTACTATGGACTTGTATCGTAAGGCTGGAGTAAACCCTATGGGAGGATGTTTGCCCATGCTTATTCAGTTCCCAATTCTTATTGCAATGTTTCGCTTTTTCCCTTCTTCAATAGAACTACGTCAACAATCTTTTTTGTGGGCTGACGACCTTTCAAGTTTTGATTCAATTTTGGAATGGACAACACACATACCTTTATTATCAAATTTTTACGGAAATCATATCAGTTTATTTACTCTGCTTATGGCTGTGTCTATGATTTTTGTAAATAAATTTAATGGAGCTAACACAACACCAACTCCCGGTATGCCAAATATGAAAGTGATGATGTGGATGATGTCTATTATGATGGTGTTTTGGTTTAATAATTATTCTTCGGGTTTAAGTTATTATTATTTTCTTGCAAATCTTATAACTATTTTACAAACTATTGTTATCCGTCAATTGATTAATGATAAGGCAATTTTGCAGAAAATTGAAAGCAATAAAAAAAGCCCAAAAAAGAAATCCGGATTTCAAGAACGTTTAGCTAAAATGGCACGAGAACAACAAAATTATAAACGATAATTTTTTGTGAGCTGTTAAATAAAATACATGGCTATGAAAACTGCTTTTGTTATTTTATGTGGATGTATAACGCTTGTGTCGTGTAATTATAAAGAACAAAAATATCCGGAATATACACTTCATGAACAAGGATATTATTATAAATTAGCTTCTTTTTCTGATAATCATACAAAAATTGTTGCACACAATTATGTTAATGCAACTGCTTATTTTTATGTGAATCAAGATGATTCTCTTCTTGTGGCTGAACAGTTCCTTATGCAAATAGAAAACGAACAAGATCTCTGTTTTTCTCATCTTTTACTAAATCTTTGCGAAGGAGATAGTGCCCAGTTTATCACACAAAATCATGATTGCATAAGAAATGTATTGCTTCCTGAATATTCTGAATTGTTGTCAGAACAAAAAAATCTTTATATTACTATTAAAGTACATACCGTTCAAACGAAAAATGAATTTGAACAACAGCAAAAACAGTATCAATTGTGGCTTACTAATAAACGAGAATTTGAATTGGAAACAATAGATGTTTATGTAAAAAATCATCAGTATGCGTTTCAAAAAAATTCTGAAATGTTGTATTCCTTTTTTATAGCAAAAGGAAAGGGTAAAACACCTCAATTTGACGATTTAATTACAATTTCGTATCAAGGAAGTTTGCTTTCGGGTGATATTATTAATCATTTCACAACGCTCGAATATGTGTATGGAACACAGTGGCAGGTAATAGAAGGAATTGATAAAATGCTGAAAACCATGGTGGAAGGTGATAGAGTTTTATGCATTATTCCAAGTGAATTTGCGTGGGGGCAAAAAGGTTCAACAAATCAATTAATACCACCTTTTACACCAATACTATTTGATTTAGAATTGCTGTCTGTCGTGAAAAATGAGAATGATAATTAAGAACAGATTGTTTTTAAAAAGGTTTTTATATGTTTGTATTATAATTTTACTATGTGTCTTATGAAATTACAAAAATCTGAAATTGAAGAAATAAAACAATGTATTGAACAACATCAGATTTTTGCTATTACAACGCATGCAAATCCTGACGGTGACGCCGTTGGGTCTTCTCTTGCTTTATCAGCACTACTCCGTTCTTTGGGAAAACAAACGTGTATAATTATGCCAAATGATTGTCCCGATTTTTTGAAATGGTTGGTAGGATACGATTCTATTTTGTTATTTGATAAACAACCTCAAAAGGCATCGGAGTTTTTTCATAAAGCTGATGTTATTTTTTGTCTTGATTATAACGATCTTGAAAGAATTGAAGAAATGGGGGCAGTTATTAATAAAACAAAAAAACCGCTTTTTTTAATTGACCACCATCCATGTCCTATATGTAATGCAACATACATGGTTTCTGAAACTTCTGCATGTTCTACTGCCGAATTGGTGTATCGTATTATTGTGGATTGCGGTTTTGAATCTAAAATTACAAAAGAAATAGCAGAGGCACTTTATACGGGAATTATTACCGATACGGGAGGGCTTGTGCATAATTCAACTAATCCCGAAGTGTATCAAATTATAGCAAAATTATTATCTGCTGGCATTGATAAGGATTTTATTCACGAACAGATTTTTAATGTGTTTTCGTTTGAACGGTTACAACTTATGGGTGTTGTTTTAAAAGATAATTTTGTGTTTTTCCCTGAATATAATGCGGCGTATATGTTTATAACATGCAAAAATCAAAAGGATTTTAATTTTCAATTAGGTGATTCTGAGGGATTGGTAAATTTACCTTTATCGGTTAAAAACATTACATTTTGTGCTTTGTTTACAGAATATCCAAATGCAGTTACAAAAGTATCATTTCGGTCTAAAGGTTCGTTCCCTGCAAATGTTTTTGCGAAAGAATTTTTTAATGGTGGCGGGCATTTGAATGCAGCTGGAGGACGATTACCGTGTTCCTTACAAGAGGCTTTTGCTGTTTTTGTTAAAGGACTTGAAGCGTATAAAAAAATGCTCGTTTTGTAAAATTTACATTATATAAATTAATAGCTAATGGGTGAAATGTTTTGTAGAACCGAATTGCTTGTAGGCAAAGATTGTATGAAACAAATACACACCAAAAAAATTATTATCTTTGGTGTGGGCGGTGTGGGAAGTTGGTGTGCCGAAAGTCTTGTCCGTTCTGGATTTCTTGCAATAACACTTGTTGATTTTGATGTGGTAAATCTGTCAAATTGTAATAGACAATTGCAGGCAACTCATACAACCTTAGGACAGCGTAAAACTACGGCACTAAAAACACGACTGCTCGATATTAATCCTCATGCGTGCATTACAGAATGTACTACTATGTATTCTCCTCAAACTTCTTCGCAATTTTGTTTGCACAACTATGATGTTATTGTTGATGCAATTGATACTATACATAATAAAGTTCATTTAATACGTGAAGCTACAAAAACACAGGCGTTTTTTATTTCTTCTATGGGAGCAGCTCGAAAAATTGACCCTAATTTAATTCGAGTGAGTAATTTTTGGAATGTGGAATTTTGCTCTTTAGCCCGAAAAATGAGAAAAATAATTAAAAAAGGTGAAGTGCCTGCACGCAATTTTTTATGTGTGTATAGTATCGAGCAAAATAAAAACGCATTGGAATTGATTGAAAATGAAGATGCTAAATGTCAAGTAAATGGCTCCATCGCTCATATGACAGCAATTTTTGGGTTTACAATGGCAGCCAAGGTGATTCAGTATGTTGTAAATGGTAATGATGAAAAAATATGATATATCTTGTTTTTTAAACTGTAATAATTCAGTTGATTTTATTGTTTGATTGTGGGTTTATGTTGAAAAAAAACGTAACTTTCGCTCAAATTTTACTCGCGTGTATGTATTTGATATCTATTAAAAATAAAGTAATAATTTTAAAAAAAAATAAAGTATGGAAGAAGCGTTAACATTGTTAGCAATAGGAATGGTCTCTGTAATGTTTGTACTGTTCTTGATTGTATTTGTAGGTAATGGAATGATTCGGGTTATGAATAAAATTGTCCCTGAAGTTGAAATTGTGAAAGCTCGTTCACAACAAACAAATATTCCGGAAATAGCAAGTAATAAAATTGCTGCAATTACATCTGCAATTAATATTCTTACACAAGGAAAAGGAAAGGTTACAAATATTCAAAAAATATAAATAATAATAAATCGTATAATAAAATAAGCTAAAAAATATGGGAAAAGAAATTAAATTTTCGTTAGTGTATCGTGATATGTGGCAAAGTGCAGGAAAGTATATGCCACGTGTTGACCAATTAGTAAAAATTGCACCAGAAATTATTAAAATGGGCTGTTTTGCACGTGTGGAAACTAACGGAGGAGGTTTTGAGCAAATAAATCTTTTGTTTGGTGAAAATCCGAATATCGCTGTTCGTGAATGGTGTAAACCGTTTAATGAGGCTGGTATTCAGACGCATATGCTGGATAGATCGTTAAATGCTCTTCGTATGAGTCCTGTTCCCGCTGATGTGCGTAAACTTTTTTATAAAGTTAAAAAAGCACAAGGTGTTGATATTACTCGATGCTTTTGTGGATTAAATGATGCTCGAAATATTATAGATTCTATTAAATATGCTAAAGAAGCTGGGGTAATTGCACAAGCTGCTCTTTCTCTTACTGTTTCTGATGTTCATACTGTTGAATATTATTGCAATTTGGCTGATGAACTAATTGCAAACGGTGCCGATGAAATTTGTCTTAAAGATATGGCAGGAATCGGTCGCCCTGTGTCGCTTGGTAAAATAGTTGCACATATTAAAAAGAAAAATCCAAATATAATAGTACAATATCACGGACAAACAGGTCCTGGTTTTACACCTGCTGCTATTCTTGAAGTATGTAAAGCTGGTTGTGATATTATTGATGTTGGTATGGAACCTCTTTCGTGGGGAACGGGACATGCTGATGTGATTATGGTACGCGAAATGTTAAAAGATGCAGGTTTTAATGTGCCTGATATTGACATGAATGCGTATATGAGAGCACGTGCATTAACACAAGAATTTATGGATGATTTCCTTGGATATTTTATCCCTGAATCAAATCGTAGATTGCAATCGCTCCTTATTGCTCCTGGTTTACCAGGCGGTATGATGGGAAGTTTAATGAATGACTTGAAAGATAATTTATCTACAATTAATAGATCTCTTGTAAAACAAGGAAAAGATGAAATAACTACCGATGAATTGTTAATCCAATTGTTTGATGAGGTAGCATATGTTTGGCCTCGTGTTGGATATCCACCACTTGTAACTCCTTTTTCGCAGTATGTGAAAAATTTAGCATTGTTTAATATTATGCAAACGACAAAAGGACAAGAGCGATGGACTATGATTGCAGATAATATTT
>JAAYPM010000067.1 GCA_012519815.1 Bacteroidales bacterium | reverse complement strand
GGCATATCGGTAATAAAGAATCGTTTTAATTCATCATTTTGAGTAACTTCAAATGTTTTTTGTGCAGCACACACACTTGAATCTTCAATTACCGTCACGGTATATTCTCCAGCATGTAAATCTTGTATTTTTGCTGTTGTTTCGCCATTTGACCATGAATAGGTGTAATTTGAACTTACGCCATTTTTTGCAACAACTTCAAGTTCGCCTGTATTTGCACCGTGGCAAATTACATCGGTTTTTTGCACTAAATCAATTGCAAGAGGTTTTTCTACAACAGAAATCACCTGTGAACGTTTACATTCATTTGCATCGGTAACAGTTACTGCATATACATTGGTACACAAAGAATCGGCAACAGCACCAGTGTCCCCATTTGACCATAAATATGAATATGGTGTTGTTCCTCCAGAAGCAATTACCCTATATGATTCATTACAGGGATCGCAAAAGGTAATAGATTGTCGAATTATTGTATCAATAGCTAAATTAGAATTATCATTTAAAACAAGTAAAGTATCAAGTGAACAACCTTTACTGTCGGTAACGGTAAGTGAATATACTGAAGGTAAAACATTTTCAATTAATGCTGTTGTTGCTCCTGTGCTCCATTCGTATGTATATGGTGCAAATCCTCCTGCAGCAGAAACGTCAATTTTACCGCTTGCCACCATACAATCGGGTTCTACCATGTTGCTTGTAATTGTAATTACAGGAATTGTATCAACAATATTAACACTATCAATAAGCGAACAACCAAAGGCATCGGTTATTGTAACATATTGCCAACCTGCACATAAATTACTTGCTGCCGAATCAACATCAATTGACGACCATTGATATGTATATGGTTCTGTTCCTCCATTTACAATAACTCGTGCTTTTGCATCACAAATTCCGCCACAACTAACACTTGTTGTGTTATCAATAGTACTTGATAAAGCTAAGGGTTCTGTAATTACAATTTGAGTAGTTACCGAACAGCTATTTGCGTCTGTCATAGTAGCAACATAGGTGCCGGGAGATAATTTGCTAATTAAGTTTGTTGTTTCCCCATTGTCCCATGTAACAGAATAATAAGGACCAACGCCGCCTTCTGCTTGTGCAATAGCCCATCCGTTATTTTTACCATGACATGATATCATAGCTGAATCAAAAATATGTGCTCGAAGTACATCTTCTTCAACAAATCGAATTGAATCAAGAGCAACGCAATTATACGCATCACGTGCATAAATGTAGTATAAACCAGCAACTAAATTTGATACATCTTGTGTCGTTTCCCCATTCGACCATTCATACGTATATGGCGGAGTACCTAAAGTTGCTAATGCAGTTGCTTCTCCATCAGCTCGTCCAGCACATCGTATTTTTATATTATCACTAAATGCAGAAACAGTTAATGATGAAGTGTCTGAAACTTCAAGTTGTTTTGAAAGCGTACATCCGTTGTCGTCTGTTATTAACACGGTATAATAATCAACTTGTAAATTAGTGATAGAATCTGTTGTTTCGCCATTTGACCAAAGGTATGTATATGGACTTGCTCCAGAGGCAACTTCAATAAACGCACTTCCTTCTTGTTCGTTACAAGGAGTAGGAGTGGTACCAAAATTTTGAATATACATACTCGGTTTTGTTGTTACAGAAATATTTCCTGAAACGGGACAGCCATTTACATCATACACTGTTATTGCATAATCGCCAGCAGGTACATCGCTTATAGTTTGGGTAGTCATTCCATTTGACCATTCATAGGTATATGGTGCGGTACCATTGATAGGATTTACTGTTACTGCTCCATTTGATTGACCAGGACAAATAACCTGAGACATTTCAAAACTAATTGCAAAATCATTAATAGTAGATAAATCTATTGATTTTGATACAGAACAACCATTATCATCTGTTACTGTTACCGAATATTCTTGTGGTAATAAATTGGTAATAGTATCGGTGGTTTCGCCTGTGCTCCACATATAGCTGTATGATGAACTTACCGTGCCTCCTGTTGCAGTAACCCATAAATTACCATGTGATACATCATTACAAACATCGGCAGTAATGGTAAATTCAAGTTTAATAGAGTCTGGTTCTGGTAATAAAATAGATTTTTCATCAACGCAACCATTGTTGTCGGTAACAATAGAAGTATATGTTCCTGTGGTTACTAATCCAGAATTCCATTCTGTTATTCCATGAGACCATTCATATGTATATGGAGTTGTTCCACCAGTAGGTGTTGACCCAATTCTTCCCGAACCACCATTACATAAAATTTCTGTAAGAATGTTAATAGAGTTTTCTAAAAGCGGAGGCTCGGTAATAGTGTGCGAAGCACGTGCTTTACAATTATTAGCATCAGTTACTTCTACTTGAAAAACACCAGCACCAACTTGTATAATGTCGTTATTTGGTATTCCTGTAGTATCCCATATAAATGAAGCAAATGGTTCTGTTCCACCAGTTACCGCTACTTTTAAATCTATATTTTTGTCGTTATAGCATAATACCGAAGATAATGCGGGAGAGTCATCAAGCGAAACAATAGATGCAATGAGCGAGTCAGGTTGTTGTAAATCAAATAACAGGCTGTCCACACAATTATTATCGTCAATAAATGTAATGGTATATAGCATGCTTTTTAAATCAGTTCGCGATGCATCGTTTTTTGTTGAATCATTGTCGGGGTCGTTCCATGTAAATATATATGAACCAGTACCTCCGCTTGCACTAATTTCTGCAGTTCCGTTTGCATCACCATAACAAAGAGGCTGGGTGAAATTGTCTAAAGACCCCTGAATGTGAGTTGCTGGCTGTGTTAAACTAAAATCAACACTGTCTTTACACTGTGTTTTATCTATAACAATTACGCGATAAGAATCTGCTAATAAATCTTCTCGAGAACTTCCAGAACCTCCATCAGACCATTCATAGGCAAGCGGTGCATTCCCATGTTCTGTTGAAAAAAATGCTTTTCCAGTAGGTATATTGGTGCAAAGTAAGTCTTCTTTATTGACAAGAGATAATACGATTTTATTAAGCGGTTCAGTAATAGAAAAGGTGGCAGTGTCTGTACAGCCAATACTATCTATTGCAATAACAGTGTAATCGCCCGCAGATAAATTTGAATGTATTTGTCCAACAAAAGCATCGCTCCATTCAAACACTACCGGACCGGTAGTGTTTTTTGCAGATGCGGTTACTTTTCCAGTACTCATGCCTTTACATAAAACATGATTATTAATGGTTTTTGAAATAATTACATCTTCAGGAGCAATTGTAGTACTTGAAGATATGATTTCACAGCCAATATCATCGGTAACAGTAACCGTATAATCAGCAGGACGAACATTAGTGATTTTATTTGTGTCAGCAAACACATCGCTACTGCCATTATCCCAACTATATGAGTAGGGGGCAATACCACCAATTACATTAACATCTACAATTCCAACATGTTGTCCTTCACAGCCAGCTCCTTTTATTTTTGAGGTAACAGCAAAATAAGGAGTATTTTCCAATTTGTTACTTGCAAAACCAATAGCTTGCGTTGTTCCATTTACATTAACATTTGCATATGCTGCAAACGTATTATTTGCTAATCCAGTAAATGTATATACAGAATCTGTAACAGGACCTGAAGTTAGAACAGTTGGAGGATTTATATCTGTATTAAGCAAGTTGTATGTAACTTCATTATTTTCTAACCCGGTTACAGTAATTGTAAGCGAACCATTATGAAAATTTGTATTACATGTAGGGTTTTTCCAACTAAATGTAGCTGTTTGTGAAAAAACAGTATTATAGGAAAAAAAGAATAACACAATTAAAAAATATCGCATAGTATAAAATTTCATAATAAATTAAAGCAAAATACAGAAATTAATCGGATAAAATATAAATAGCGTCAGTAAAATTTGATATAGATATAATATTAACTAATGTTTTATCTAAAGAACCTTCAACAAGTGGAGAGGAAATAATGCCTGTAGAACCTCTCCCATAATAAAAAAGTGTGTATTTTGGATTTTTTAAAAACCCATTTTTACAGTCTGTAAAAAACTTTACAATATCTTTTCTTTTTAAATGTGTAAGTGCTCTACCATAATACGCTTTTGAATCATTGGGATTAATTCTTATGGCACGTGTAAAATCATCTAAAGAACCATTTACATCTTTTATTTTACGTTTTAAAATAGCTCTATTATTATAGGCGCCTCCATTGCGTTTGTCAACTTCAATAACTTCGGTAAAATCATCAATTGCTTCCCAATAATTATGTGATTTTTTATGAATTATTCCTCTATTATAATATGCTTTATAAAAATCTGATTGCATTTCAATAGCTTGTGTATAATACGAAACGGCTGTTTCACGATCTTTTTTCTTACGTTTTAAAATAGCTGTGTTATAATATGCCACTGGATTTTTGGGGTCTATTTTTATACTTAATTCAAAATCGGCAAGTGCACTTTTGGGAGTTTCTAATTCAAGCTTCGCAATTGCTCTATTTATGAGCGTTCTTGAATCTGTTGAATCAAATGAAAGGGCTTTGGTAAAATCAGCTATTGCAAGTCGATATTCTAATAATTCATAATTTGCAATGCCTCTGTTAAAATACACATCGTATGATGGCATTAATTCAATAGTTTTGGTATAATCGGCAATAGCTTCTCGATAATCTTTGAAAAAAGTTTTTAAAACGCCGCGATAAAAATATGCTTTGTAATTTTTTTGATTGAGTCGAATAGCATTGGTGTAATCGGCATTGGCTCCACTATAATCAAGTGCTTTTGTTTTAATAAATCCACGATTAATTAAAAGATTCTCGTTGCTTGCTTGTTTTTCAAGTAATGCATTATAATCGTCAGCGGCTTTGCTATAGTTCATGTTTTGATAGTGTGCATGTGCTCGATTTTCATACGCACGAATGTAGGTGGGATTTAATTCAATTGATTTTGAATAATCCTCAATGGCTCCATCATAGTCTTCTGAAAGAAACCGTACGCTTGCTCTATTATAAAATGCTTTTCCATATAAAGGATTTATAACAACAGCTTTAGAAAAATCAGCAATTGCTGAATCCATTTTTTCTGAATAATAATAGATAACTCCTCTATTATAAAACGCCTCAAAATCTTTTGGATTTAATTCTGTGGCAGAACTAAAATCTTCAATAGCACCATCATAATCGGCTGTTTTGTTTTTTATAATAGCTCTATTTCTATAATATTCTGCATTGCTTGGTGCTATTTCTATGGCGTTGTTTATTGCTTTTATTGCATTTGTATAATCTTGTGTGTAAAAGTATGCTAATGCTAAATTTTGATATGCAATATCTGATTGCGGCTGTAGTTCAATGGCACGTGTAAAATCATGAATGGCTTCAGTATATTTTTTTGAGGTAAGTTTAACCGCTCCTCTGTTAATATATGCTTCGAGATGTGTTTTGTTTGTAGAAATGATTGTGTCAAAATCTTGTATCGCACTTTCGTATTGTTGCAAGTAACTTTTTGCAATAGCACGATTTATAATTGCATGTGTGTGATGTGGATTGTGTGTTATAATTTTATCAAAACTTTTTACAGCTTCTTCATATTGTTTTGTTTTTACATAAATATTTCCTTGAAAATAATATGCATCAAAATAGTTTGGATTATGTGTAAGCACATGGCTAATATCTTGAAGTGCTCCCTCAAAATCGTGTATGTTATTTTTAGATTTTGCACGTTCTATATAAGCTTGTATATGTGTTGAATCAAGCGTGATAACGGTATTAAAATCTTCAATTGCATTTGCATAATCTTTTAGTTTTGCTAACTCTACACCTCGTGCAAAATATACTTTTGGATTGGTAGGATTTTTTGAAACTGCTTCGTGTAAAAGTACAATTGCACCTTTAAACCCAATAAAAGGTTCTGTTATAAACGATTTATATGATGTTGTGTCTGCAGGTGGTTTTTGAGAAATGTCAAACAAACGAATCGTTTCAACTGTATATTCTAATGGTAATTTTTGATCTTCTTCAATAGGGATATTTGATGCTGGCGTTTGAGCAAAGACTTGAACGCTTAGCAAGAGTAAAAAAGAAAAAGATATAAAAATATTCATTATATAAAAGTATAATTTTTAGTTACAATGTTTTTTTATTTGCACATACGCTTCTTCCATTCCTAATTCTCCAGAAATGCTTAAATCTTCGCATCCGCCATCTAAATCAAGCATGTATATTTTTGCTAATCCTCTATAATAATAGTTGGTACCATTTGCCGAATAAGCAATAAGTTCAGTAAAATCAGCAACAACGTCTTGATATTGCTTTGTTTCATAATGCAACATTGCTCTGTTAAGAAGAAGTTCTTGATTGTTAGGAGATATAGTTAAAGCTTTTGTAAATGTTTCTATCGCTTCGTTGGGTTTATTATTTTGTGTTTGAATATATGCTAAATTAATAAGCACATCTAAGTTGTTTGGATTAATTTCGGTAACTTTAGTAAAGTCTTGAATGGCAAATGAAATATTGTTTGTTTCAATATTTGCTAATGCTCTATTATAAAATGCTGCTTCGTAATTGTCTGCTATTTTTGTTGCTTTTGAAAAATCTGCTATTGCGGTAAGTGTGTCGTGTGTGTTTAAATAGGCAAATCCTCTATTTATATATGCACTTGTATCATTTGGCTCAAGTTGCAGAACTTGGGTAAAATCAACAATCGCTCCCTGAAAATCTTGAAGATAAATACGAGCAACTCCTCGATTGTAGTAAGCGTCTTTAAACGAAGGATTTATTGCAATTGCTTTACGAAAATCATTAACGCTATGTACATAATTTCCTTGTAAAAAATTTGCACAGCCTTTATTGTAATGTGTTTTGTAACTTTCTGGTTCTAAAGAAAGTATTGATGAAAAATGTGTAATTGCTTCTAAGTAGTTCTGATTTGCTATATGTAAAAATGCTAAAATTTGCAAAGCATCGCTATCTGTAGATACAAGAGTGGTGTAATGTGATAAATCATGTGCTGCTTTTTGATAATTTTGCATTTGCATATAGAGAAGTGCCCGATTGTAATACGCTTGAGCATGTTTTGGATGCGTCTCAATAACTTTTGAATATAACGAAAGAGCTTCCGATAGTTTTTCTTGTTTCGATAAAAGCAATGCTTTATTAAAAAGAGCAGTTTGATATGTTGGTGCTATTTGAATAGCTTTTGAAAAATCGTCTAAGGCACCATGTAAATCATTGAGTTCCATTTTTAATACTCCACGATTATTATAGGCTTTTGCATGTTTTGGAGAAATAGATATAATTGTTGTGTAATCTCGAATAGCACCGCGGGTGTCATACAGTTTTTCTTTTGCAAGTGCTCTGTTGAAATATGAATCAATAAATTGTGCGTTTTTGTTGATTGATTTTGTATAAGAAACAATTGCTCCTGTATAATCTTGATTTTGCACACAATTATTGCCGTTATTATAAAAGTCTTCGGCTGTTTGAGAAAGGCTAATTAACGGAATAACAAAAAATAATACGACAAAAATTCCTTGCTTCATGTTTTTTTAATTATTCATTGCACAAAGATATAAAAACAAATGTAAATTTTACGATTTTTAACTTTTTTCACAAAGTCTTATCGTGAGATATTTATATTTGTAAAAAAAAACAAATGACAATTCCGTATAAAAATTCGCATTCATCAAAAAAACAGCAAGTTGCACACATGTTTAATAGCATTGCTCATTCATATGATTTTTTAAATCGTTTATTGTCGTTGGGGATTGATAAAATATGGAGAAAGCGTGCGGTGCGTAAGTTGCAAAAATATAATCCTACACACATTTTGGATATAGCCACAGGAACAGGCGATTTTGCTATTGCTATTGCACGTAAAATGCCGTTAAGTTCTGTTGTTGGTGTTGATATTTCTGAAAATATGCTTGCGAAAGCAGAGCAGAAAATTTTAAAAAAAAGACTTGCACATCAAATTACGGTACATGTGGGGGATTCTGAAAACTTGCAATTTTCTGAAACTTCGTTTGATGCTGTAACAGTGGCTTTTGGCGTAAGGAATTTTGAAAACTTCAATCGCGGATTGTCTGAAATATATAGGGTTTTAAAACCAAATGGCGTTGCGGTTATTTTAGAGTTTTCTAAACCAACACAATTTCCAATCAAACAGTTGTATTTTTTTTATTTTAAAAAAATTTTGCCCATAATTGGTACATTATTTTCGAAAGATATGGGTGCATATACATATCTGCCCGAATCGGTTGATGTTTTTCCATATGGTAATGCGTTTGTGAAACATGTAACTCATGCAGGTTTTTCAAAAACAATGCATTTTCCATTGTCTTTTGGCATAGTAAGTTTATATATTTGTGAAAAGTAATTTTTGATGAGCAATAAAACGTTACATTTTCTGTTTTTCAGTTGATTAATTCGTAAAAAAGGGACATGTCTTTTAAGCATTTTGTTTTTGTTTTACTTTGTTGCTGTTTTACGACAAATGCTTCGTATGCTCAAAAAAGAAAAATACAACATAATCCTGGTTATGATAAACGTCCGTTTCATTTGGGCTTTACGCTTGGATTTAATCGCTTAGATTATCGCATTTTTCCTTCAAAATATATGCTGTTTGCACATTCTACCGATTCGGTATATCGCGTTGACCCCGCCAGAACAATAGGAATTAATCTTGGAATTGTGAGTGATCTTCGCATGGGAGAACATTTTAATCTCCGCTTTTTGCCAGGTATGATTTTCGGACAAAGAAACCTTGTGTATAAAATGCGAGATTTATCTAAAATCGACGAAATGGTGTTCTATCAATATAATATGAAACTTTCGTCAATACACCTTGACGCTCCTCTTTCTGTTAAATTTCGAGCAAATCGAATTAATAATTATAGAATGTATCTTATTGCAGGCATGGCTTTAAAATATGATTTGGAAACAAAACGGGTGCTGAAAGAAAATACTGATTATTCTATTAAACAACGCCCTCTTGATTATTATTATGAATTTGGTTTTGGCATTGACTGGTATTTGGTGTATTTTAAATTTTCTACCGAGGTAAAATTAAGCTTTGGGCTTCGTAATCTCTTGATTTACGATCCTATTGAATATGTAAGAGTTATTGATGAACTTAAATCAAAAATGCTTATTTTTTCGTTCCATTTTGAATAATATAGTGTTACATAATTAGGTTACACGCCTGCATTTTTTCTCCTGTATTCTGCACATATAATAGCTGTAGCAACGCTCACATTTAAAGATTCAGAACCTTTTCCTGAAGCAAATGAAGGTATGTGAATTTTTGTATTTATATGTTTTGTAACTGATTCTGAAATGCCCTTACCTTCGTTGCCCATAACAATAATAGCATTCTGAGGAATATGTTCGGTAAAAATGTTTTTCCCTTCTAAAAATGCACCAAAAACAGGAAGTTTCGATTGTGGTATATATTCTGAAATATTTGAAATATGTACCGACACTCGAAAAATTGCTCCCATGCTTGCTTGTACAACTTTAGGATTGTATATATCAACACAATCAGGAGAACATACTATGTGTGAAATGCCAAACCAATCGGCGGTTCTAAGGATTGAACCCATATTGCCAGGGTCTTGAATGTTGTCTAACACAAGAATCAAGCCTGTTTGATGGTGTGGAAAAGTTGTTTTTTTTTGTTCAACTAATGCCCAAACTTCGGGCACCGTTTTTAAAAGACTTATTTTTTTAAGTTCCTCATCTGCTGCTTGCGTAATTAACGATTGAATATGTGAGTTTTTTTTTATCCATGATTCAGTTGCGTATATTTCACGAATTATGAAATCGCTTTGAAGTGCCTCTTCAACTAATTTTGCACCTTCAATAAAAAACACAGAATGTGCATCTCTCTGTTTTTTTTGATGAAATTGCTGTAATTGTTTTATTTTATTTTTACTAATCATACTAAAACATGCATGTTAATCGTATTTTTGTCAAAAATACAATAAATTGAAATACAAAAACCCATATTGTTCAGTATTGCTAAATCTTCTTACGATTTTAATAATTTCTATTGTATTTACTTCATGCTCTGCTACACGTCATCTTGAACCACATCAAAAAATAGTGGTAAAAAACAAAATTTCAATTTCTACTAATAAAATTGATTCTGATGATATGATGAACTATGTTCGTCAAAAGCCAAATAGAAAAACAGTAGGGTTTTTATTTCATTTGCGTGTGCATAATGTATTTGCAAAATCTGAAAACAAATTAGGAAGGTGGATACGTGAAACTATAGGAGAACCACCTGTGATTTATGATTCTCTTGCCTTGCAAAAAACCTTGCAGCAATTTGAAATTTACATGAAAGAACGTGGATATTATTCCTCTATTATTGATTATTCTGTGAAGCCAAAATGTAATAAACAAAAAATACATGTTGCTTATAAAATTAAAACAGGAGAACCATATAAAATTCAAAGTATTCAATATGAAATTCCTGATACTAATTTGGCGAAAATAATTAAAGACAATGCATCGCGTTCTTTGCTTGTGAAAGATAATCCGTTTGATATTCAAACCCTTCTTGAAGAACGACAGCGTCTTACAAATAGCATACATAATCATGGTTATTATTCGTTTTCTATACGCGATTTGTATTATACTGCTGACACCACTGTGGGTGATTTGCAGGTTGCGTTAACAATTGGAATTGTGCCAAATTCAAAAACATCAAATCAAATGTATCCTCAATATAAAATCAGAAAAACAATAATATATCCTGATTTTTCTGCTGATACGTATTCGACTCGTGATAAAAAATATGTTTTTGATTATGATGAATTTACAACATTTGTGTATCAAGATTCAATGTATGTAAAACCTGAAGTAATTGCTCGTGCAAATTATATTGAAAATAATGAATTGTATAATTATTCTCGTGTGCAACGAACACATCGTCAGTTGAGTAGAAATAATTTGTTCAAAATTGTAACTGTTTCATTTGATGAGGTGCCTTCTTTAGACAGTATATATACATATATAGATTGTTCTATTCAAATTTCTCGTGTTACACAACAGGCATTTTCGGTTGAATTAGAGGGGCGAAATACAGCAGGGGATTGGGGAGCCGAAGCAAATGTGTCATATATGAATAAAAACATACTGCGTGGAGCCGAAAATTTTCAAATTCGTGCTTTAGCAAATGCCGAATATAATCGATCGTTAAAAACAGATGGTGAGGGATTTCGTCTTTTTAATACGTATGAATATGGAATTGAAATGAAATTAGAAATACCAAAATTCTTATCTCCCTATAAGCCTGCAAAGTTTGATAGAAAATACCGACCAGTAACAAATTTTAAAATCGCATACAATTATAATAAAACAACGCTTTTTACTCGTCCAATTTCAAATTTTTCATATGGATATATGTGGTTGGGCAATAATTATTTAACTCATTATTTACACCCTTTTGATGTGAGTTATATATATTATGATGCCACTGAAGAATTTCAAAAATTTATTGCCAGCAAAGATTATTATAAATATAGTTATGAGGATTATGTAATATATAGTTCTAATTATTCATTTGTATTTTCTAATAGAAATCCAAGTGCTTTTCGTAATTATCATTATCTAAAATTTTATGTGGAAAGTTCAGGTAATGTCCTGTATTTAACAAATAAAATACTGAACCAAACACCCAATGAAAGTTTTCAATATGAAACATTTAATGTGATATTTGCACAATACGTAAAAGCCGAACTTGATTTTAGACATTACTCACTTTTCACAAAACGCACAAGTTTTGTAACGAGATTATTTGGAGGAATTGCTGCTCCGTATTTAAATTCAGATTGGATGCCAAGTGTGAAAAAATATTATGCAGGAGGAGCAAATAGTATGCGTGGATGGTCTGCCCGAACGCTTGGTTTAGGCTCTCATATTGATACAATTAGCACAATGCAGTATAATTTGGGTGATATTAAATTAGAAGCAAATTTTGAGTTTCGATTTCCTATGTCGCGATGGCTCAACGGAGCTTTATTTATAGATGTTGGAAACATATGGGCATTTCGCAATAATGAATTAGTGGGTGCAGAGTTTTTTATGAATTCTTTTTTTAAAGAATTTGCAGTAGCTGCTGGATATGGCTTCCGTTTTGATTTGTCGTTTTTTGTGTTTCGTATCGATTTGGGTACTAAAATTCGAGAACCTTTTCCAATTCAAGGAAGTAACTCGCATTTTATTTGGGGTAATCGAAACATAACACGTAACGATTTTAATATAAATATAGGAATAGGATATCCTTTTTAAATAAATGTTTTTAGTTGGTTGTGTTTTACAACATAAAGTATATTTTTGCAAAAAGCCGTTATTTTTTATACAAAAAAACACCTATAATTGAAATTTATACGTCCGCAATATTTTAATCAACTTACTAAAAGTATAGTATTATATATAGTATGCATATGTGTTGGATGTAGTATGTATGCTATATACAATACATATTCTGAACCGCAGCATTATGATTTTGTTTTGCAAAAGCCTCGTGTTAAATCAAAAGCCTTATATAAAGATGTTCAAAAAACACGCATTAAAGATACTTTAATTAATTTAAACACAGCCGTGTATGATGATTTTTTAGCGGTTGGTTTCTCAGAAAAACAAGCAAAAACCATTTGTAATTATAGAAATAAAGGAGGAGTGTTTTATTCAAAAAATGATTTGTTAAAAATATACGGAATTTCTCAAAAACAATTTGAAATGTTGAGCTTATATGTGTTTGTTGAAAGTAATATACGTAAAGTCAAAAAATCAAATTACACAAAACAAATTTCTACTAAAAACTATCGTGATACAGTACAAGCCGTAGAAATAAACACAGCAACATCGCACGATTTAATGAAAATTAAAGGTATTGGTGAATTTAGAGCACAAAAAATAATAGAATATCGTGAAAAATTAGGCGGCTTTTATAGTGTGTTGCAATTGCAAGAAGTATATTCTATAGATAGCAATTTAGTTGCTACGTTGAAAGATAGGTGTTATGTAGATACTTCTCATATAGTTAAAATTAATTTAAACACAGCGCAATTTGCTGATTTGCAGTCTCACCCATATTGTGGATATTATCGAGCAAAAGATATTTTAAATTATATACGTATTCAAAAAACAAATGTGCAAGTTTTGGATTTATTGCATGAAAACATACTTACAAATGAAGAGTATTTAAAGCTTTCAATATATTTAAAAACATTTTGAGTAAAATATTTGTTGAAAACAATTGAAATTTATACATTTGCAAACTATTTTTTAATTATTATTATCAAAATACATTATTATGATTATTGTACCTGTTAAAGAAGGTGAAAACATTGATAGAGCACTGAAAAAATTCAAAAGAAAATTTGAAAAAACTGGTGTTGTTCGTGAATTACGGAGTCGACAAGCGTTTTCGAAGCCTTCTATTATAGCGCGAGAACAACGCATGAAAGCTGTTTATAAACAGCAAATGCAAATTGCTGATGAACAATAATTCGGGAGAATCTCAGGAATTATTACAATCTTTTTTGAATTATTTAGAATTCGAAAAAAGAAGTTCAAAGCATACTATTTCATCATATTCATTAGACCTGCAAGGGTTTTTATCGTTCATTGATACAATTAAAATTAATGAATGTACTGACAAAGATATCCGAAATTGGATAGTTTATTTATCTGAACAAGATTTAAGTCCACGGACAATAAATCGAAAAATAACAGCAGTGCGTTCATTTTTTTATTTTTTGCAAAGAATTTATGCAATATCATATAATCCTGTGCAAAAAATCCGTTCGTTAAAAACAAAAAAACGATTGCCGTTTTTTGTTGAAAAAAAATCTATGAATACATTATTAGATTCTATTGATTTTGGCGAAGGATTTATAGCAATGCGAGACAAACTTATTATTGAATTGTTATATGCTACGGGAATGAGGCGTTCGGAATTGTTAAATTTGCATGTTTTTTCTATAGATTTTGCTATGAAAACAATTAAAATATATGGAAAACGCAATAAAGAAAGAATTGTTCCCGTATTATCAGAAACAATGCAACATGTTGCAGATTATATTGAGGAGCGAAATAAAATAGCAGATGAACATTCATTTTTATTAATAACAGAAAAAGGCAAACCAGCATATGAAAACTTAGTATATAGAGTTGTTAAGAAGTATATAGCACAAATTTCGACAATAGAAAAGAAAAGTCCACATGTGTTACGTCATACGTTTGCTACGCATTTATTAAATGAAGGTGCCGACTTAAATGATATTAAAGAACTATTAGGACATGCCAGTTTATCGGCAACACAAATTTATACACACAATTCATTTGAAAAATTAAAAAATATTTATAAACAATCTCATCCGAGAAATTAACATGTTTTAAGTTATGGAAGTGAAAATACAATCAGTAGGTTTTAAGGCAGATGCAAAACTAAAAGATTTTGCAACAAAAAAAATTAATAAACTTGCTACATTTTCTGATTTTTTAATTTCAGCAGAGTTTTTTTTTAAAGTTATAAATACTTCTAATGAAGAAAATAAAGAAACTGAAATTAAAATTTCGATACCAGGAAATGATTTGTTCGCAAAAAAACTTGCTAAATCGTTTGAAGAGTCTGTTGATAAAGCTGTTGAGGCGCTGAGACGACAAATTAAAAAAATAAAAGGAAAACAAGAAATACAATAAAAAATTTTATTTTTTTTGTTTTATATAAAAAAAGTATAAATTTGCAGTCCAATTTTTCGGGGATTGTTACGTGTCTCTGAGTTGAATTAGCCGATGTAGCTCAGGGGTAGAGCGCTTCCTTGGTAAGGAAGAGGTCACGGGTTCAATTCCCGTCATTGGCTCAAGTTTTAGATGAATTTGAAAATTTTATATGTTAAATAAATAATTATTGAAAATGGCTAAAGAAAAATTTGATAGGTCAAAAGAACATGTTAACATTGGTACTATTGGACACGTAGACCATGGAAAAACAACGCTAACAGCTGCAATTACTACTGTATTAGCGAAAAATGGATTGTCTGAAACGAGAAGTTATGACTCTATTGACAATGCCCCAGAAGAAAAAGAACGAGGTATTACTATTAACACCTCTCATGTGGAGTATCAAACTGCAAATCGTCATTATGCGCACGTTGACTGTCCAGGTCACGCCGATTATGTTAAAAACATGGTAACAGGTGCTGCTCAAATGGATGGTGCTATTCTTGTAGTTGCTTCTACTGATGGTCCAATGCCTCAAACACGAGAGCATATACTTCTTGCGCGTCAAGTAAATGTGCCTCGAATAGTTGTGTTTATGAATAAAGTTGATATCGTAGATGACGCTGAAATGTTAGAGCTTGTAGAAATGGAAATTCGTGATTTGCTTTCATTTTATGAATTTGACGGTGATAATACACCTATTATACAAGGTTCTGCTTTAGGTGCTATTCAAGGAGAAGCTCAGTGGGAAGATAAAATAATGGAACTTATGGACGCTGTTGATGCGTGGATACCAATTCCTCCTCGTGAAACAGAAAAACCATTCCTTATGCCAGTTGAAGACGTGTTCTCAATTACAGGACGAGGAACTGTAGCTACAGGACGTATCGAAACTGGAATTATTAGAACAGGAGAGGAAATGTCTATTATTGGTTTTGGTGCAAGCCTAAAATCAACATGTACGGGAGTTGAAATGTTCCGTAAAATTTTAGATGAAGGTAAAGCTGGAGATAATGTGGGAATTCTTTTACGTGGTATTGATAAAACTGAAGTAAAACGAGGAATGATTATCTGTAAACCAGGCTCAATTACTCCACATAAAAAATTTAAAGCTGAAATTTATGTGTTGAAAAAAGAAGAGGGTGGACGACATACTCCATTTCATAACAAATATCGTCCTCAGTTCTATATTCGTACAACTGACGTAACAGGTGAAATTCAACTTCCTTCAGGAGTGGAAATGGTTATGCCAGGTGATAACGTTACAATTTCAGTAGAACTTATAGCGCCAGTAGCTATAAATAAAGGTTTGCGATTTGCTATACGTGAAGGCGGTAGAACTGTTGGAGCAGGGCAAGTAATTGAAATTATTGAATAATAAAGTTATAATGCGGATAAAATGATTTGTGAAATTTTCACAAATCATTTTATAGGGGTGTAGCTCAGTTGGTAGAGCACTGGTCTCCAAAACCAGGTGTCGTGAGTTCGAGTCTCTCCTCCCCTGCAAATAAAGTGTACAATGGGATTAAAAACATATGTAAAAGAGTCATATAACGAATTGGTGCATAAAGTATCTTGGCCTACATGGACAGAGTTACAGTCAAGTGCCATAGTAGTGTTAACAGCAACATTTATATTTGCGTTAATTGTATTAGTAATGGATACTACGTTTTCATTATTAATGAAAGACTTTTTATATAAAATTTTTGAATAAACAACTACAAACATGGATGGTATTGAAAAAAAATGGTATGTAGTTCGTGCAATTAGCGGAAAAGAAAAAAAAGTTCGTGATTTGATACAAGTCGAAATATCGCGAAATAATCTTGAAAATTTTGTTTCACAAATTCTTATTCCAACCGAACGCGTTATTCAAATAAGAAATGGAAAAAAAATAAGTAAAGAACGTAGTTTTTTTCCTGGATATATACTCGTTGAGGCTGCACTTGTGGGAGAAGTGCCTCATGTGATTAAAAATATAAACGGAGTAATTGGTTTTTTAGGTGCAGAAAAAGGTGGAATACCTGTGCCTTTGAGACCTATAGAAGTTAATCGAATACTTGGTAAAGTTGATGAACTTGCCGAACAAGAAGAGGAAATAACAGTGCCTTTCATTGTTGGTGAAATAGTTAAAGTTACTGATGGACCTTTTAATAGCTTTTCTGGAGTGATTGAGGAAATTAACGAAGAAAAGAAAAAATTAAAGGTGATGGTGAAAATTTTTGGACGAAAAACACCATTAGAACTCGGTTTTATGCAAGTAGAAAAGGAATCATAATAATAAAGTAAAAATGCATTATGGCAAAAGAAGTACAAGGGCTAATTAAATTGCAAATTAAAGGTGGAGCGGCAAACCCTTCTCCTCCTGTAGGACCAGCATTAGGTGCTAAAGGGGTAAACATTATGGAGTTTTGCAAACAGTTTAATGCAAAAACTCAAGATCAAGCAGGAAAAGTATTACCGGTTATTATCACAGTTTTTACCGATAAATCTTTTACCTTTATAATTAAAACACCTCCCGTTGCTGTTCAATTAATGGAACTTTCTAAATTGAAAAAAGGCTCGGCAGAACCAAACAGAAAAAAAGTTTCTGCAATTACATGGAACCAAGTGAAAGAAATCGCTGAAGGGAAAATGTCTGATTTAAATTGTTTTACTGTGGACTCTGCTATGAAAATGGTGGCAGGTACTGCGCGAAGTATGGGGATAACTATTAAAGGTGAAATGCCTGCTGTTTAAAATTTGAAAATAATGAAGCTTACAAAAAATAAAAAAAGTGTTATCGAAAAACTTGATACAACAAAAGTGTATTCGATTGAAGAAGCCGCTAAATTAGTAAAAGAGATAACTACAACTAAATTTGATGCATCGGTAGATATCGATGTGCGTCTTGGTGTTGACCCTCGAAAAGCTAATCAAATGGTGCGTGGTGTTGTTACATTGCCACATGGAACTGGAAAAGAAACAAAAGTTTTGGTACTTTGTACACCTGATAAAGAAAAAGAAGCTGTAGATGCAGGTGCCGATTTTGTTGGACTTGATGAGTATATCGAAAAAATTAAAGGCGGCTGGACAGACATTGATGTTATTATTACTATGCCAACAGTAATGGCTAAAATAGGTGCTCTTGGACGAATTCTTGGTCCCCGTGGACTTATGCCAAACCCTAAAAGTGGCACGGTTACTATGGATATAGGAAAAGCTGTTCAAGAAATTAAAGCAGGAAAAATTGACTTTAAAGTTGATAAATACGGAATCGTTCATTCTGCAATTGGAAAAGTATCATTTACTCCTGAGAAAATAGCTGAAAATGCAATTGAATTTATAAGTGTTATAAATAAATTACGCCCTTCATCTGCAAAAGGCACATATATTAAAAGTATTTATGTGTCTTCTACTATGAGTCAAGGAATTTCTATTGACACTAAAGCTTTCGTTTAATAAAGATTACGCATAAAATTATGGATATAGCACAAAAAAGAGATATAGTTGAAAGTATTGTTAAAAAGATTCAAGAAAATGGACATTTTTATGTTACTGATATTGAAGCTTTAAATGCTGTGGATACAAGCGAACTTCGAAGGAAATGTTTTGAACAGAACATTGAAATCATTGTTGTTAAAAATACTTTGCTTAAAAAAGCACTTGAACAAACTGAAGGTGAATTTGATGAAATTTACAATGTTTTAAAGGGAAATACTACAGTATTGTTTTGTAAAACTGCTAATGTTCCAGCAAAATTGATAAAAGATTTTCGAAAATCAGGAAAATCAAAACCAATTTTAAAAGCTGCATTTGCACAAGAATCTATTTATATTGGCGATGAGCAAATTGATTCTTTAGTTGATATTAAATCACGTGAAGAATTGATTGGCGAAATTATTGCAATGTTACAATCACCAATACAACAACTTATTGGCTCTCTTAAAACAGGCCAAAATACTATTGCAGGTATAGTTAAAACCTTATCTGAAAAGGAATAATTAAATAATAATAAAGTACAGTAAAATTAAATCATTCAAACATGGCAGATTTAAAAAAATTAGCAGAAGAATTAGTAAATCTTAGCGTAAAAGACGTTAAGGAATTAGCTGACATCTTAAAAGATGAGTATGGAATTGAACCAGCAGCAGCTGTTTCAGTAGCTGCTCCAGCAGCAGGTCAAGCAGCAGGCGATGAAGCTGCTGCAGAAAAATCAACATTTGATGTTATTTTAGTGTCTCCAGGTGGAGCAAAACTCCAAATTGTGAAAACGGTAAAAGATCTTACCGGTCTTGGACTTAAAGAATCAAAAGAAATAGTAGATGCTGCTCCAAAAGCAATTAAAGAAGGTGTTGCAAAAGATGAGGCAGAGAAAATAAAAGCACAATTAGAGGAGGCAGGAGCAGAAGTTGAACTTAAGTAAAGAGATACCATTTCTCGTTTTTATAGGGTTTAAGTCATGAAATTGACTTAAACCTTTTCTCGTTTTTAATTTTTAAATTCTAACATTTCATCCTTTTGCAATGAAAACCAAGGAAAGAATCAACTTCGCATCAATACAAAATAAATTAAACTATCCGGATTTTTCGGAGATTCAGTTAAAATCTTTTAACGAATTTTTTAAGGTAGATTCCACGCCCGAAGAAAGAAAAAATGAAGGATTAAGTGCAGTTTTTAATGAAAATTTTCCAATAGCCGATACTCGAAATAATTTTGTTTTGGAGTTTATCGACTATCAACTTGACTCCCCTCGTTATTCTATCGAAGAGTGTCTTGATCGGGGACTCACATTTAGTGTGCCTTTAAAGGCAAAATTAAAACTGTATTGTACAGACCCTGAACATGAAGATTTTGATACTGTGGTTCAAGATGTATATCTTGGAACTATCCCTTTTATGACACCTCGAGGCACATTTGTTATTAATGGTGCTGAACGTGTTATTGTATCTCAATTACATAGATCTCCAGGGGTGTTTTTTGGCCAAAGCATGCATGCTAATGGTACAAAACTATATTCTGCACGAGTAATACCTTTTAAAGGTTCGTGGATAGAATTTGCTACTGACATTAATAGTGTTATGTATGCATATATTGATAGAAAAAAGAAATTGCCAGTTACAACTCTCTTCCGTGCTATCGGATATGAAAGTGATAGAGATATTCTTGAAATTTTTAATCTTGCAGAAGAAATTAAAGTATCTAAAACTGGACTTAAAAAAGTTATTGGAAGAAAACTTGCAGCTCGTGTTTTAAAATCATGGATTGAAGATTTTGTTGATGAGGACACCGGAGAGGTTGTTTCTATTGAACGAAATGAAGTTGTTATAGAACGTGAGGTTATAATTGATAATGAGCATATTGAGCAAATTGTTGATTCGGGTCAAAAATCTATCTTAATTCATAAAGAAGATCAAAACTCGACAGATTATGATATTATTTATAATACACTGCAAAAAGATCCATGTAACTCGGAAAAAGAAGCGGTGATTCATATCTATCGTCAATTAAGAAACGCTGAGCCGCCTGATGAGGCAACAGCACGTGATGTTATAGATAAATTGTTTTTCTCGGAAAAACGTTATGATTTGGGAGAGGTTGGAAGATTTAGAATTAATCGCAAATTATATGGAAAAGATAGCGAGTCTGAAAAAGTTGACACACGTGTGTTAACCAAACTTGATATAATTCAAATTATTAAATATTTAATTCAGCTTGTTAATTCAAAAGCTGATGTTGATGATATTGACCATTTAAGTAATAGACGTGTTCGTACGGTAGGTGAACAATTGCATAACCAATTTGGTATTGGATTGGCACGTATGGCTCGAACGATTCGTGAACGAATGAATGTGCGTGATAACGAGGTATTTACTCCTATTGATTTGATTAATTCAAAAACCTTGTCATCTGTAATTAATTCATTTTTTGGCACAAATCAACTTTCTCAATTTATGGATCAAACTAATCCATTAGGAGAAATGACACATAAACGAAGAATGTCTGCTCTTGGACCAGGTGGATTGTCACGTGAAAGAGCAGGGTTTGAAGTGCGTGACGTGCATTATACTCACTACGGACGTTTATGTCCTATTGAAACTCCTGAAGGACCTAATATTGGTCTTATTTCATCTCTTTGTGTATATGCAAAAATTAATGAATTAGGCTTTATTGAAACTCCTTATAGAAAAGTGGAGGCAGGTAAAGTTGATTTGTCAAATGAAGGAATTGTGTATCTTAGCGCCGAAGAGGAAGAAGAACTAACTATTGCACAGGCAAATGCACCACTTAATTCGAAAGGTGAATTTCTTAATAATAGAATAAAATCTCGTTTAGAAGCTGATTATCCTTTAGCATCTCCAGAAGAGATTGATTTAATGGACGTTGCTCCTAATCAGATTACTTCTATCGCAGCTTCTCTTATTCCATTTTTAGAACATGATGATGCCAACCGTGCACTAATGGGTTCTAATATGATGCGTCAAGCTGTTCCTTTGATGAATTCAGAAGCTCCTATTGTTGGAACAGGAATAGAACGTGTTGTTATTCGAGATGCTCGAGTACAAATAATGGCTGAAAATGATGGAGTTATTGAATATGTTGATGCAAACGTAATTCACGTTCGATATGATCAAACCGAAGAAGAAGAATTTGTGAGTTTTTCTGATAATAGAAAAATTTATGAAATTGTTAAATTTCGAAAAACAAATCAAAATACGTGCATAAATCTTCGTCCTATCGTTGTAAAAGGAGAACGAATTGAAAAAGGGCAATGTTTAACCGAAGGATATTCTACAGAAAACGGCGAATTAGCTATTGGAAAAAACCTGAAAGTTGCTTTTATGCCGTGGAAAGGATATAACTTTGAAGATGCAATTGTTGTGTCAGAACGAATTGTGCGTGAGGATATTCTCACATCAATTCATATTGATGAGCATATATTAGAGGTTCGAGACACAAAACGTGGAATTGAAGAGTTTACGGCTGATATTCCTAATGTGAGTGAAGAAGCTATTAAAAACCTTGACGAAAATGGTTTGATTCGTATAGGTGCAAATGTGAAACCAGGCGATATTTTAATAGGAAAAATTACACCAAAAGGAGAATCAGACCCTTCACCCGAAGAAAAATTGTTACGTGCAATTTTTGGTGATAAAGCAGGTGATGTAAAAGATGCGTCATTAAAAGCTCGTCCTTCTCTCTACGGGACAGTGATAGATAAAAAATTATTTACACGTACTGTGAAGGATAGAAAATCAAAAGCAAATGAAAAACCAATTCTTGCAAAATATGAAACTGAGTTTAATGCCGAAATTCAAAAATTAAAAGAAACGCTTATAGAAAAGCTATTTTTGATTTTAAACGGAAAAACATCGCAGGGAATTAAAGATTATGCAGGAGGTACTGTTATTGCAAAGGGAGCTAAATTTACTCAAAAAGCTCTTAATGAAATTTCAGATTATACGTTTGTTGTTCCAGAACGCTGGACTACAGATGCTGACAAAAATGTAACCGTTTCAAAATTATTATCAAACTACAATAAAAAAATTAAAGAAGTAGATGGTGATTATAAACGAAAAGTGTTTAGTATAACTGTTGGCGATGAACTTCCTGCTGGAATAATGCAGCTTGCAAAAGTGTATATTGCTCAAAAACGAAAAGTAAAAGTCGGCGATAAAATGGCTGGACGACACGGAAACAAAGGTATTGTTTCGCGAATAGTTCGTGATGAAGATATGCCATTTTTGGAAGATGGTACAACCGTAGATATTGTGCTTAATCCATTAGGTGTGCCTTCTCGTATGAACTTGGGGCAAATTTATGAAACGGTTTTGGGCTGGGCAGGTAAAGAATTAGGTGTTAACTTTGCTACGCCAATTTTTGATGGTGCTTCTTTAGAGTCTATAACTGAATATACTCGTAAAGCTGGTGTTCCCGATTTTGGAAAAACATACCTTTATGACGGAGGAACAGGTGAGAAATTTGATCAACCTGCAACCGTTGGAGTTATTTATATGCTTAAACTAGGACACCTTGTTGATGATAAAATGCATGCGCGTTCTATAGGACCATATTCACTTATTACACAACAACCTCTTGGAGGTAAAGCACAGTTTGGTGGACAACGATTTGGTGAAATGGAGGTTTGGGCAATTGAAGCGTTTGGAGCATCAAATATTCTCCAAGAAATTTTAACGCTTAAATCTGATGATGTGTATGGACGTGCTAAAGCATATGAGGCTATTGTGAAAGGAGAACATCTACCAACACCAGGATTACCTGAGTCTTTTAATGTTTTATTGCACGAATTACGAGGTTTAGGTTTAAATATAGATTTTGAATAAAATACCACAATTATTAATTAATTAAGTTTTGCATATGGCTTTCAGAAAAGAAAATAGAATAAAAAATACTTTTTCATCAATCACTATAAGCCTTGCTTCTCCTGAAGATATTCTGGAGCGTTCAAGTGGTGAAGTTTTAAAACCGGAAACAATTAATTACCGAACATACAAACCCGAACGTGATGGTTTGTTCTGTGAGAGAATATTTGGACCGGTAAAAGATTATGAGTGTCATTGCGGTAAATATAAACGCATTCGATATAAAGGTATAATCTGTGATAGATGTGGTGTTGAAGTAACAGAAAAAAAAGTTCGTAGAGAACGTATCGGACATATTAGTTTAACTGTGCCTGTTGCACATATCTGGTATTTTAGGTCGTTACCTAATAAAATAGGATATTTATTAGGATTGCCTACTAAAAAATTAGACTCTATTATTTATTATGAACGATATGTGGTTGTTCAACCAGGTGTTAAAGAGGATGATGGTATTCGAGTAGGAGATTTCTTGTCGGAAGAAGAATATTTGGAAATAATTGAAACACTCCCTAAAGATAATGAACTTCTTGATAATACTGATCCGCAAAAATTTATTGCGAAAATGGGAGCAGAAGCTCTTGAAGAGCTTTTACAGCGTTTAGATTTAGACAGTCTTTCGTATCAGCTTCGAGATCAGGCAAGTAAAGAAACATCGCAACAAAGAAAAAATGAAGCTTTAAAACGTTTGCAAGTTATTGAAGCATTTAGAGCTTCTGCATCAAGAAATAAACCTGAATGGATGATTATTAAGTGTGTGCCTGTAATACCACCAGAATTACGCCCACTTGTACCTCTTGATGGTGGACGTTTCGCTACATCAGACCTTAATGATTTATATCGAAGGGTGATTATTCGTAATAATCGATTGAAACGCCTTATCGAAATTAAAGCGCCTGAGGTGATTTTGAGAAACGAAAAACGAATGTTACAAGAGTCTGTTGATTCTTTATTTGATAATTCTCGAAAAGCAAATGCGGTTAAAACTGATGCAAATAGAGCTTTAAAATCTTTGAGCGATAGTTTAAAAGGAAAACAAGGTAGATTCCGTCAAAATCTTCTTGGAAAACGTGTTGATTATTCGGCTCGTTCTGTAATTGTTGTTGGACCAGAGCTTCAACTTCATGAATGCGGAATCCCTAAAGAAATGGCTGCAGAATTATATAAACCGTTTGTGATTAGAAAATTAATTGAACGGGGAATTGTTAAAACAGTAAAATCTGCTAAAAAAATTGTTGATAGAAAAGACCCTATTGTGTGGGATATTCTTGAAAATGTGTTAAAAGGTCATCCTGTTCTTTTAAATAGAGCGCCAACGCTTCATAGATTAGGAATACAGGCATTTCAACCTAAGATGATAGAAGGAAAAGCAATTCAACTTCATCCTCTTGTGTGTACTGCTTTTAATGCGGATTTTGATGGTGACCAAATGGCAGTGCATTTACCTCTTGGTAATGCCGCTATTCTTGAAGCACAACTGCTTATGCTGTCATCACATAATATTTTAAACCCTGCAAATGGAGCTCCTATTATGGTGCCTTCTCAAGATATGGTTTTAGGGCTTTATTATATAACTAAAGAACTCAAAAATGCAAAAGGTGAAGGATTAGTTTTTTATTCAAGTGAGGAAGCTATAATTGCATATAATGAGGGAGTGGCTGATTTACATGCAATTGTAAAAGTTAAAATTACTGATATAAAAGGCAAAACTTCATTGATTGAAACAACGGTTGGTAGAATTTTATTTAATGAAATAGTTCCTATTGAGGTTGGGTATGTGAATGAATTATTAACTAAAAAATCGTTGCGAGATATTATTTCTGTAGTTTTAAAAGACGCTGGAACTGCTAAAACCGCTAAATTTTTAGATGATATGAAAGATTTAGGATATGCCATGGCATTCCAAGGAGGTTTATCGTTTAATCTTTCTGACGTTATTGTTCCTGCCGAAAAAGATGCAATGATAAAAGCAGGATACGAACAAGTTGACGAGGTATTAGCAAATTATAACATGGGCTTTATTACCAATAATGAACGATATAATCAAATTATTGATATTTGGACTCATGCAAATGCAAGCCTTACTAATACTGTTATGAAACAGATTAGTACCGATAAACAAGGATTTAATTCTGTGTTTATGATGTTAGATTCAGGGGCACGTGGTTCAAAAGAGCAAATACGACAGTTAAGTGGTATGCGTGGTCTTATGGCAAAACCTCAAAAATCTGGTTCTACTGCAAATGAAATTATTGAAAATCCAATTCTTGCTAACTTTAAAGAAGGATTATCGGTATTGGAATATTTTATTTCTACGCACGGTGCTCGTAAAGGTCTTGCTGATACGGCTCTTAAAACAGCTGATGCTGGATATTTAACCAGACGTTTAGTTGACGTTTCTCAAGATGTTGTTATTTCTCAAGATGATTGTGGCACATTGCGTGGGCTTGTTGCTACTGCAATCAAGAAAAGTGATGATGTAGTGCAGTCTTTATATGATAGAATTCTTGGAAGAACCTGTGTACACGATGTGATTCATCCTAATACTGGAGAAATAATTATTGCGTCTGGTGAGGAAATTACCGAAGATATAGCAAAAATTATTGAAGAATCTCCAATTGAACAAGTAGAAATTCGTTCGGTGTTAACATGCGAATCTCGTAAGGGGGTGTGTGCTAAATGTTATGGCAGAAACCTTGCAACAGCTCGTATGGTCCAAATTGGTGAGGCTGTTGGAGTTATTGCTGCACAGTCTATTGGTGAGCCAGGAACACAGTTAACGCTCCGTACATTCCATGTCGGTGGAACTGCTTCTAATATTGCTGCTGAATCTTCAATTGTTTCAAAATATGATGGTGTAGTTGAAATTGACGAACTACGAACTGTTGAAGGTACTGATGAATTTTCCGAAAAAGTTACAATTGTTATTGGACGTTTAGCTGAACTTAAAATAATTGATAAAAACACGGGAATTACCCTTACTTCTCAAAATATTCCTTTTGGATCTCGTTTGTATGTGAAACCCGGAGAGCTTGTTGAAAAAGGTGTTTTATTATGTAAATGGGATCCTTATAATGCGGCTATTATTTCTGAATCTGCGGGTGAAATTGCTTTCGAAAATGTGAAAGAAGGGGTAACGTATAAAAAAGAGGCTGACGAACAAACTGGCTTTGAAGAAAAAGTGATTATTGAATCTAAAGATAAAACTAAAAATCCAATAATTAAAATTCTTGATAAAAGTGGAAACACGCTTCATAATTACAACTTACCCGTTGGGGCACATATTTCAGTAAGCGAAGGAGAAAAAGTTAAATCTGGGCAAACAATTGTTAAAATACCTCGTGCAATAGGTAAATCTGGTGATATTACTGGAGGATTACCACGTGTAACTGAACTTTTTGAAGCGAGAAATCCATCAAATCCAGCTGTGGTTTCTGAAATTGATGGCGAGGTTTCTTTTGGAAAAATTAAACGAGGAAATAGAGAAGTTATCGTAAAATCAAAAACTGGTGAAACTAAAAAGTATTTAGTGCCGCTTTCTAAACAAATTTTAGTGCAAGAAAATGATTATGTGAAAGCTGGAATCTCTCTTTCTGATGGTGCAATTACGCCTTCTGATATTCTATCTATTAAAGGTCCTACAAAGGTTCAAGAATATATTGTGAATGAAGTGCAAGAGGTGTATAGATTACAAGGAGTGAAAATTAATGATAAACACTTTGAGGTAATTGTACGACAAATGATGAGAAAGGTTGAAATTATTGACCCAGGAGATACAAAGTTTTTAGAAAAACAAATTGTTGACAAATGGGATTTTATGGAAGAAAATGACTGGCTGTATGATAAAAAAGTTGTTGTTGATTCTGGAGATTCTGACACTATTAAACCAGGACAAATTCTTACTGCTCGTAAATTGCGTGATGAAAATTCACAATTAAAACGAAAAGACCTCAAGCTTATTCAAGTACGTGACGCTCAACCAGCAACTGCAAGTCAAGTTTTGCAAGGAATTACACGTGCTGCTCTGCAAACACAAAGTTTTATTTCAGCAGCATCGTTCCAAGAAACTACAAAAGTGCTTAATGAGGCAGCTATTCATGGAAAAGTAGATATGCTTGAAGGATTAAAAGAAAATGTTATTGTTGGACATAAAATTCCTGCAGGTACTGGGCTTCGTGAATACGATAAAATCATTGTTGCTTCTATGAAAGAATATGAACAATTTAAAAAATAATTTTTTTTAATGATACATAAAAAATAAGTCATATGGAATTTCCTTTATGACTTATTTTTTATATGTATGTTTGTAAAAAACAAAATTATGGAAGAAAAAAAACAACAATTAAATATTGAATTATCAGAAGAAATTGCTCAAGGTATTTACTCTAATTTAGCAATTATAACGCATTCTGCTTCGGAGTTTGTTGTAGATTTTGTTCGTCTTATGCCAGGCATTCCTAAAGCAAACGTGAAATCTCGCATTATTTTAACTCCAGAACATGCTAAAAAATTACTCCTTGCTTTGCAAGACAATATTGCAAAATATGAGTCTATGCATGGAAAAATTAAAAATATTGAAGGTTTTTCTGGAGGCGGACCTCTTCCTACCTTTGGAGCTGGAGGTGCACAAGCATAACGTTTTTGTTTGAATTGTGAAAGATAATGTTTTGTGCTTTTAATTTCTTATATGTATTAATTAAATAGATTGTTTTATGGCACAAAATAATGTAATTATTGGAATTCATGCTGTACATGAGGCTCTTAAAGACTCTTTGACTCTTGACCAAATTTTAATAAAAAAAAATGCCAATAATGAGATTATTCGTGAAATAATATATTTGGCTCGAAAACAAACCGTTACAGTTAAAACTGTTCCTGTAGAAAAAATTAATCGTATAACACGGAAAAATCATCAGGGTGTTATCGCGTTTTCTTCTCCTGTTGATTTTCATAATATTACAAATTTGGTTCCTTCTATCTTTGAAAAAGGAGCAATTCCATTATTTGTTATTCTCGATCAAATTACTGACGTAAGAAATTTTGGAGCTATAGTACGCTCTTGTGAGTGTTTTGGAGTGAATGGTATTATAATTCCACAAAAAGGAGCGGCACAAATTGGCGAAGATGCGGTAAAAACCTCTGCAGGTGCTTTGTATAAAGTTCCTATTTCTAAGGTGCATTCTTTACCGTCGTGTATTGATTTTTTGCAACAAAGTGGAATTTCTGTACTAAGCATTACCGAAAAATCTTCAACCTCGCTATATACTATCGATTGTTCTGTACCGCTTGCTTTAGTTTTTGGAGCCGAAGATGTTGGTATTTCATCAGCTATTTTACAGAAATCCGATGCTTGTGTCAATATTCCAATGCAGGGCGAAATATCATCGCTTAATGTATCAGTTGCCGCAGGCATTGGTCTTTATGAGGTTTTAAAACAACGACCGCAAATCTTATAATGCTATTAAAATTAAAGACTAAGCGGTCAATTTGTGCTTTTTTACTCCAAATTCTGCTTTCTGATTTGCAATCAAAAAAAACAGAAATTAATATTTGTTGCTAAAATCGTGTAACTTTGTGTGGTGAAAAATGCAATACTTTGTGTTTTTACAAACATTGTGTAAATTCAATTAGTAAATTCAACACATTTAATTATTGTCTCAATTTAGCTTATTTAAACCAGCCGTTATAGATAAAAATACAATCAGAATATGATTCTGTCATAAATTTTATATAGGTAGATTGTATATTTTTTGTTATCCATAATTTCATGGCTTTTTCTTTTTTATCTTGTAAGGCTACCATTTTAATATAATCATAATCTTGCTGAATATTAGCGGTGTGTTCAGGTATTACTGATAAAAGCATAATGATTTTATATACTTGAGTTCCAATGTCATTATAACTCAAAAAGGCTTCTGAAATTTCTCCGGGTTTCATGTTTTTTATTGTATGCAAAATCATTGGTTCTATTGCTTCAGCTTCAAATTTTGAGGTGCCCGTGTATGGATTAATAAAAACGCCTCCGTTGTTTTTTGTTTTTTCATCAGATGAGTAACGAAGAGCTGCTTGTTTAAATGATAAAGAATCTTGTAATGCAACATATATACTGTCGGCTTTATTTCGAGCATTTTTTAATGATTCTGGCGAAATTCGAGGACGCATAAGTATATGTTTTATTTTTGCTTTTTCTCCTTTCATTTCAACCATTTGAATAATATGATACCCAAAACTTGTTTTTACAATTTTTGATATTTCTCCTTCTTTTAATCGAAATGCAACAGCCGAAAATTCTGGTACTAATTCTCCTCTCGACATGTAATCTCCTAAGAGTCCACCCATTTTAGCACTTTCCATATCATCACTATAGAGTACCGCAAGTTTATCAAAACTTTCTCCTTTTATTGCACGCTGCCTAATTTCTTCGAGTTTTTGTTTTATTTCTTGTTCTTCTTTATTCGACATTTCTGGCTGAATAACTATTTGAGCATATTCATATTGAATTGGAATTGTGGGCAAGCTGTCTGTCGAAAATTTTGTGAAGAATGTGCGAACCTCATTTGGAGTAACTTCAACATTGCCTACAACGGAATTTTGCATGCGTTGTGCCATAATTTGCTCACGTACTAATGGACGCCACTCCGTTTTAATTTCAAGTTCTGTTTTGTCATAAAAACTTTCAAGTTTTTCAAGCCCACCTTCTTGTCCAGTAAAAATATTTATTCGTCTTTCAATTTCTGCGTCAACTTCTGCATCGGCAACTTCAATACTATCAATTTTTGCTTGATTAAATAAAAGTTTTTGAAATAATAAATCTTCAAGAATTTTACATGTTTGTATATTTTTTTCACCTTCTTTTTGTAGCTGCATAATCTGATTTTGTATGTCTGATTCTTTAATCATTTCTTCGCCAACAACTACAACAACTTCATCTATAATTATTTGAGAATGTGTTTTTTGTGTAAAAGAAAAACATGCAATGAGGAAAAAAAGGTGTTTTATGTTCATATATTTATTTAAAAAAATGTATTTCGTTTTTATGTAACGCATCGTTATATAGTTTATTTCTCATATTTGCAATGAGTTCTTGTTTGCGTTTATGGATTAAAATTTTTGCAATGTTATCTGTTGCTAATTCAAGAGGTATATAATCACCTTTTTCAGCAATGCTTTCGGTTTTAATAAAATAATAATAAGCTGTATCTTCTAAAATAAAACCATTTTTTGAAAGAATTTTTGATGTCTCAATATTTTCAAATGGTATTTTTGCAATGAACTGGTCTATAAAAAACCAGCTATCTGCAAAATAAAAACATGGCGAAAATTGATAGGTAAAGTCTTTTAAACTTTCAATATCATTCGGATTGCTTGAATAAAACCATCTTTTTACTCGTGCCACATCAATAGTTTTAGGAAAAATTAAAAATAGTGGTTTTACAGCTACTTGCGTAAGTGTAAAATCTTTTTTTTGTTGTTCATAATAATCAACTATTTGTTGTTTGGGTATGAGCGTGTCAAGCTTTTGATTTACAAACATTTGTTCGTAATGATGAATGTATATTTCTTGCGTATAATTTTCAATTTGTTCTTTTAATGTATTGTCTACGTCTCGAATGTTTAAAAGCGATTTTTGATAGAGAAGTTGACGAGTAATCCAATTTGAGATATATTTTTCTGCAAAATACGCACTGTCTTCTGCAGTGAGGTGTGCTGGTATTGATTCTGTTACAGTAGCTTTATACAATACTGCTTTACCAACTTGAGCAACTGCATCTTCATTTGAATCTCCTTCGGAAACCGTGCACGAAACTGTCATTGCAGATAAAAATAGTCCTAATAAAATAAATTTTGCAGATTTCATGATCATTCGTAATAAGTACTTAATTCTTGTAATACATTTTCGAATAGTGTTACAGGATATTTTTCTTGTAAATACTCTATAAGATTTTGTTCAAGAATGTTCTGATATTGCGTTGTGATAGTGTTTTTTACTTCATTAAATGGTTTGGGAATAGGATCGTATGAATTATTGATATATACAAGCGTAAGTGAATCAAGTTGAATCACATTCCCTGCCTTCCATGTGAGTGCGTCAATAGTATTGTTTTCTCCTTTAAAAATATGATATTGTTGCACACGCACATTGTTGGTGTTTTTTTTATTTATTGTAGATATAATCAAACTATCTGTTTCATGTTTTAAAGGTCGTTGTGAAAGAAGTTTTTGCGTTTTTTTGCGGATTTTTTCCGTTTCACAATAAAAATAGCTTAATGAAACTGATTCAGGATTCATATAGGAATCAATATTGTTATTATAATATTCATACAGTCCAACGCTATCTTCAAATGCTTTTTTATACACCTCTTTTTGCATTAATTCGTACATAACCATTCCGTGATGGTATTCTTGTGAAAGCATTTGTAATTCTTCGTTTTCGATTGTAATATGTTGAAAAACTTCATATATAAGTATTCGTTCAATATATTGTTCAAATCGATATCGTATAAGTTTGTCTTTTTCTGGAAATTTATTGTGTTTTTGATTTTTTTCGAGATATGCCGCAAAATCAGAAAATAAATACGTGTTGTTTGCAAATTTCACTAATTCTTTGTTGTTTGTAAATGTTGGTTTTTCCCATTTTCCAAGTAAAATAGAATTATCAACTTGCGTAATAAAATCTTCAAGATTTTTATGTAATATCGTGTGTTGATATTGTTTTTTATAGCGTCTAATTGCTTCTCGTTCTTTCCAATTAGATCGTGTTTCATCGTGCATCATTATTTTTTGCACAACTTTTTGTGTTTCTAAAAAACTTGGAAGAGAATCGTTTATACCAGTAAGTTTGCAAATAATATATCCATAGCTCATTTTGATAGGTTTCGTTATAGCACCAATAGAATCTAATTGAAAAATTGCTTCTTTCATGAGATAATGATAGTTTATAGAATTATCAAACCACCCTATATCACCTTTTGATTTTAGTAATTCACGACTTTTATTTTTACGTTGTGCTAAAGAATCAAAATCGCATCCTGCATGTAAACAATTATATAGAGAATCAGCTTCTAATTTTATTTTTTGCCATTCTTCTTCATTTTTTTCGTTAGGATACAGCGTAATAATTGATGCTCTGCGTTGCCCGAGGGATTTGCGAGAATTAAGAATTTTTATAATAAAATATCCATGTTTGGTAGAAACAGGACCTACAATTTCGCAAACTTTTCCATTATACACCGCATGTTCGTATTCAAGAGGCATTAATAACGAGGTAATATATCCAACATATCCGCCATTTTCTTTTGTAAATGTATCGTCAGATACGCGTGATGCAAGTGCCGAAAAATCTTTTCCGGCACGCAATTCCGACATATATCCTACAGCTTTTTTGTATGCTTGCAAAGTATCATTTGGGTGTGAATATATATCTGATTTCACAAAAATATGCTGCACTTCATAATCTGTTTGTAAACGGTCATATTCTAATTGAATTAAATCTTTTTCGTCTTGAATAGAATATAAATATGAGAGAAATTTTTCGCATATACGAATTAAACTCTTCTTTAAACACCTTTGATGTATCTAATTGTTGATGTATTGCTTCAAAAACTTTTCGTTTGTAATTTGTAAAAAGCGTTGCGTATTCACTCAAACTCAGTTGAATATATGGGTCGGGATAGGCATTGTATTTATTATTAAACCACGCAAATTCTTTAACGGAAATAGAATTTGTATCTATTTTCATTATTGTTTTTTGTGCTAATGAATCAGGTATAATGGGAGTTTGGCAATATGAAGCAACACTCCACATGCATGCTAATAAAATAGAAATAAATAGTTTCATAGATAATTGGTTTCTAAAAATTGTATTATTCTCTACTATAATTTGGTGCTTCTCGTGTGATTGTAACATCATGTGGATGGCTTTCAATATTACCAGAATTAGTGATTTTCACAAATTTTGCAGTATGCAAATTTGCTATTGTTTTTGCTCCACAATATCCCATTCCTGCACGTAATCCACCCACTAATTGATATACCGTTTCGGCAAGCGTTCCTTTGTAGGGAACCCGTGCAGCAATACCTTCGGGCACTAATTTTTTTATGTCATCTTCTACATCTTGAAAATATCTATCTTTTGAGCCTTGCTGCATAGCTTCAATAGAGCCCATTCCTCGGTATGTTTTAAATTTTCGTCCTTGATAAATTATTGTTTCTCCCGGAGATTCATCTAATCCTGCAAATAAAGACCCTGCCATGATGCTATTTGCACCGGCTGCCAAAGCTTTTACAATATCGCCAGAATATCGAATGCCGCCATCGGCAATAATTGGCACACCCGTATTTTGCAATGCCTTAGCCACCGCAAAAATTGCAGAAAGTTGCGGAACTCCCACACCAGCAATTACACGTGTGGTGCAAATTGACCCAGGACCAATACCCACCTTAACAGCATCAGCACCAGCATCTACAAGAGCTAAAGCAGCTTCTGGCGTTGCAATATTTCCTACTATAAAATCAAGATGTGGATATTTTTTCTTTGCTTGCTTAAGAACGTCTATAACTCCTTTAGAATGACCATGTGCCGTATCTATCACAATCACATCAACATCTGCTGAAATTAAAGCCTCAAGTCTTTCAAATGTATCATGTGTTACTCCTATAGAGGCACCAACTCGCAGTCTTCCTTTTGAATCTTTGCATGAAAGAGGATTGTTTGCAGCTTTAAAAATATCCTTATATGTTAATAATCCTACAAGAATATTGTTTGCATCAACAACAGGTAATTTTTCGATTTTATATTTTTGAAGAATACTTGCTGCTTTTGTTACATCAACATCTTGTGATATTGTAATTAAATTTTCCTTTGTCATTATATCAGCTATGCTTTTTTGCATATTGAGTTCAAATCTAAGGTCTCTATTAGTTACAATTCCTAAGAGTTTTTTATTTGCGTCAACAACTGGTATCCCGCCAATTTTAAATTCTTGCATAATATCAAGAGCTTTTTTTGCATTTGCAGTAGGCTCAATGGTAATGGGGTCATAAATCATTCCGTTTTCTGAACGTTTTACTCGTTTTACCTCAAGTGCTTGTTGTTCAATACTCATGTTTTTATGAATTATACCTATACCACCTTGTCGTGCAAGAGCAATTGCTAAGCGAGAATCGGTAATTGTATCCATTGCTGCCGAAACTATAGGGCAGTTTAATGTAATATTACGCGATAATTGTGTGGTTAAATCAACTTCGCGTGGAAGCACTTCTGAATATGCAGGAACTAATAATACATCGTCAAATGTAAGTCCTTCTGATAGTATTCTTTCTGATTCGAATGACATAGTTAATCAATGTTTAATAATTTCACAAAAGTAGTAATTTTTATATGATGTAAAAAGGCAGAATGTGTTTTTTATTGAGTTTTTTATAAAACATATTTTATTTACATACACATGCAACTATATGTTGTTGATTGGTGTCTTAATTATGTTACATTTGAGTTTTTATAATTTATAATTTTTGTATGAAATTTACTGATTTACATTGCACAAAAACAGTTTTGAAATATATTGTTTTTTTTATCTGTTTTACTGTTTCCAATCCTCTTTTTTCACAAATTTTAGTTGCGGGAACAGAATTTAAACCTCAGAATGTTGATGCAACAAAAACATATTATGGTGTTAACGACATTTTGCACATAGGGCTTCAAGGTGGTTCGCTTTCGGTAACGCCAACTTTAACACCAAATACTAATGCGGGAACGTTTAATGCTCCCTATCACTATGCAATTACTGATAATCCGTATAATTTAGATGAGGCACGATATGTAAATAATTCTGCTAATCCAGAATATATGCTTGTGTATTCGCCAAAACCTTCGGGAGGAAATGCAAATATTTTACAATATAAAGTGGTTGGTATGGTGCCAAATTCGGCAGTAACAGTAAAGGTAAAATATTGTAGTGTTGTTAATAGCGCATATACTGGTTGTACAGGGCAACGCAATGAGTTTAAAGCTGGAATTAATTTAGATCAATATAATCAGATGAATGGCACAGATGCTTCGCAAATAGGCATGGGACAATGTGCAGAAAAAAGTTACACAGGAACTGTAGATGCTTCAGGTGAAATGGTGTTTCGTATGAATCATACGCAAAATGGCGATTGTAAGGCTATGGGAATTAGAAGCATAGAGGTGATGGGGCAAATAAAACCTCTTATTCGCTCTGCTCAAGGTTCAGAAGTGTGTGCAGGTGAACAAATTACGTTGCAATCTGTGTTAGATTATAATGCCACGTATCAGTGGCAGGTAAATACAGGGAGTGGTTGGACAAATATTGGAACAAATAAATCTCAATTATACGAAACATCGCAAGTTAAAAATTATCAATTTCGTTTGGCAATTACTCCTCTTGGTGGCGGAACTGCTATAAATTCAGACCCGATTACTGTTAAGGCAATTACTTGTTGCGAGGTAAATGGTGTTGCTGCTTCTCGTCAAACAGTTTATTTTGAGGATTTTGGTAGAGTTGATTTAAATGATGTTACGGGGAGAACATACTATGTATGGGATTATTCTGATGTTTTAAATCCTGTTGAGGTTAAAAAAACAACAACAACTCCATTTCGTTGGCAACTTAGTCCAGCACCACTTGGAGCAATATTTCGTCCTTCAGGTCCTTTGGGTGATGGTGATTATTGCGTTGCTGCATATTTAACAGGCTATAATGCTGATGGTGCGTATGCCGGAGCAAAATTAGAATGGGCAAATAGAGTAACGGGTCCTACTAATGAACCTCAAGTTGCACTTGATCATTCTGGTAAAAAAGATGGCGCTGCTTTGTTTCTTAATTGCCCTCCCGGAACGTTAGGAAAGGCCATTTATGAACGAAATATTACAAATCTTTGTTTTGGAAAACAATTGTTTTTTGAATGTTGGATAGCGGTATTTACTAATAGTGCTAATGGTCCGTATCATGGTGTTGATGTGTCTGTTGTGTTAACAGATGGAGGGAATGCTGCAAATAAAGTTACATTGAATGGTACGGCAACTCGTCAAGCTGATGGGGGAGGTGTATGGGTTCGTATAGCAGGTGAAATTACACTTGAGGGTACGTCCGTAAATATGAAGGTTATTAATAATCTCGATGTTTCAGAAAATGGTAACGATTTGGTGTTAGATGATATTAAAATTATGGCGTGTGCTCCGCCTGCTATTGATTTATTTTTTGATGAAACTACTTTGTCAAAAGAAGAGGAGGTTTGTGATGAGCAGTTTAATCTTGTGAGTGTGGCAAGTACTATGCTTGTGAAATATTATGCTAATAGTCCTTTATATTTATATCAATGGACCAAAACGCCTAATGATAACACCAGCTGGAAAAATGTGGGAAATCCGCAAACGTTGGCAACATTTAATTTTACAAACCCAACTGCTCATGCTGCTTTTTCGGGATTAAATTCTGGCGATAAACTGTATTTCCGTGTGATTGCAGGTACATCATCGGTGTTTACTAGTTTTAATAATTTTACTGCTCCGCATTATGCGAATAGTAATGATCCATGTAAAAACTATTCTATTTCTGACCCTATTCAATTAACGTATAATTGTCCTACTTGTAAAAAGCCTGATTCTTTTACTATTAATTCGAGTAATGGTTTAGGATTATGTCCGGGTGAGTCAACTGTTT
>JAAYPM010000066.1 GCA_012519815.1 Bacteroidales bacterium | reverse complement strand
TGGCGTATTACTGGTTTATTGTTATTTTTGTTTCTTCGAAATAGTCCCATAATTATCCTTGTGATTGTCGTTATTTACAAAGATAAGGGACTATTTCATTTTAAAAAAGTTTCGGATAGTTGTGATTAAATATATAAACGCGTAACTGTATGTTTTTTTTCGCATCAAAGTTGTTGTATTTCCTTCTAACGCCTATTGTGTGGCTTGTTGGTGTTGTGATTGTTGCAATGTGCACCAAAAATAAAAAACGAAGAAAACGGATATTGATAATTTCGGCTGTATTTTTTTATGTGATTTCAAATCAATTTGTAATAAATGAAGTTATACGTGCGTGGGAAATTCAAACAATTCACATGGATTCTATTACGCAGCAATATGAATATGGTATTGTGTTAGGCGGATTCAATTCGTATGATCTGCAATTTGATAGGGTAAATTTTTATGCATCAAGTGATAGGTTGTGGCAAACGCTCCTGCTCTATCATGAAGGGAAAGTACAAAAAATACTGATTTCGGGTGGCGAAGGACGAATTGTGAAAGAGGGATACACTGAAAGTGAAATAACAAAAGATTTTTTGTGTCGCATTGGAGTTCCTGAACATGATATATATATTGAATCTCAATCGCGTAACACCTACGAAAATGCTCGTTTTACTGCCGAAATGTTGCAAGGAAAAGCTGATACGTGTTTGTTAATAACTTCGGCAATGCACATGAGACGTGCTTATGCGTGTTTTGAAAAACAGGGGGTGCATTGCAAAATGTTTACTGCCGATAGAAAGGCGGGACCCACAAAGTTTGTGTTTGATTATTGTTTTATTCCTAATATGGCTGCTATTGAGACATGGCGGGTGTTTTTACGTGAAGTCGTTGGATATCTTTCGTATAAAATTATGGGATATATATAAGCTGATTTTTTTATTTAACCTGCCAAAAAGTCTTTTTAAAATCTTTCTTATTGTCAAAATGTCTTATAGGTTGTTTTTGTTAAGTTTCTGTAAATAAATGATTTAACAGCTTTTACTGTGTTATGGCATTTTATTTGAAATTTTCATCTGTGAAAAAATAGTATATATAAAATGTAACGAAAGGAGTGCAGTAATTATGACATTAGTAAGAACAAACAATGAATGGTATCCAACAGTAAATCACATGTTTAATGATTTTTTTGGAGACAGTTGGCAAATGCCACGAAAAGCAAGTGTACCTGCAATAAATGTAATTGAAAATGGAGATGCGTATGCTATTGAAATAGCTGCTCCGGGGTACGAAAAAACTGATTTTAAATTAAATGTTGAAAACGAGGTGCTTTCTATTTCGGTTGAAAAACAAGAGGAAAATGCTTCTGAAGAACAAACCTATGCACGAAGAGAATTTTCGTACAGTTCTTTTGAACGAAAATTTAGTTTGCCAAAAGAACAAATTGATTCTGACAAAATTGAGGCTACGTACGAACAAGGAATTCTCACGGTGAATCTTCCAAAACGTGAGGAAATTAAACCAAAACCTGCACGTGCAATAGAAATTCATTAATTTTTATTAGTAGGGTAATAAACGGCACATGGTATATACTATGTGCCGTTTTTTTATTGTTTACAGTATGGGGAATCGTGAAATACATTATACCTTTGTAAAAAAAATCCTATGTCCTCAATTTCTTTATACTCCAAAATCACTGTTCCTCAAGTGTCAATAGGAAATGTTTCTATTGGTAATAAAAATGTGATTGCATTGCAGTCTATGACAAATACTGATACGAATAATGTTGAAGAAAGTGTGGCACAGTGTATTCGTATATTTGATGCTGGTGCCGACATTGTTCGCCTTACGGCACAAGGCACACGCGAAGCCGAAGCTCTTAAAAATATAAAACAAAGTTTAATACAAAAAGGTTATACAAAACCTTTGGTGGCAGATATTCATTTTAATCCGCAGGCTGCTCTCATTGCGGCTCAATATGTTGAAAAAGTAAGGATTAATCCAGGAAATTATATTAGTAGTCAAACTAAATTTAACTGGACTGATAAAGAATACGCTGATGAATTAGTGAAAATTCGTGAAAATATTTTACCATTACTTGCGGTGTGTGAAAAACATACTACTGCTATACGGGTTGGGGTGAATCATGGCTCTCTTTCGCAGCGTATTATTGCTCGATATGGCGACACTCCTAAGGGAATGGTTGAAAGTATGATGGAATTTTTACGGTTGTTTGCACATGAGGGGTTTACGAATGTAGTGTGTTCTGTAAAATCAAGTAATACGCGCACTATGATTTATGCGTATCGTTTGTTAATGAATGCTATGCAAAAGGAAAATTGTGTATATCCTCTCCATTTGGGATTAACTGAGGCTGGGGTTGATGAGGACGGACGAATTAAGTCTGCGGTAGGCATAGGTACATTGTTGCTCGATGGTTTGGGAGATACAATACGGGTGTCGCTTACCGAAGCTCCTGAGCATGAAATACCGGTGTGTAAAAAAATCGTGCAACATGCAGATATTGTGTTTGAATCTGCAAAAAAAATAATTCCTGTGCCTGATATTCGTCAGTCATTGTTTGCGTATAAAAAATATAAAACGCACGCTGTAGCTGGCATTGGTGGCGAACATTTGCCTATTGTATTTTCGTATGTTTCTGCTGATAATGCTGACTGGGTTGTTGAACAGTCTGAATTTATTTGTGTTGCTTCAAACATACGTATTCCAATTGTTTCGGTAGAAAATGTACAATCTGCACATTTGTCTCAACCGTATGTTTTGCGTATTTCCGAAAAAGATATACATTCTCTTTCTCAAACTATTATTTCTGAACATTGTATTGTGTTGTTTGAATATACAGGTAATGTGTGTGCGGGTGCAGTGCATCGTTTGTATCAGACATTAATGAATATTGCTGTTATGCCTCCAGTTCTGTTCTCATTAACATACAGTTATGAAGATATAGAAATGATGCAAATTGCTGCTGCCATGGATATCGGCGGTGTGTTTATTGATGGATTTGGCGATGGCATTTGTGTGCAAAATCCTCATCTATCTGCACAAGAAGAAATACGAATTTCATTCGGAATTTTACAGGCGTCTCGTGCCAGATTTACGAAAACTGAATTTATTTCCTGTCCTTCGTGTGGACGAACTTTGTTTAATATTGAAGAGGCTTTGAGGCGTGTACAACAAAAAACTGCTCACTTAAAAGGATTAAAAATTGCTGTTATGGGCTGCATTGTAAATGGTCCTGGCGAAATGGCTGATGCTGATTATGGGTATGTAGGTGCAGGACGGGGAAAAGTACATTTATACAGAAAACAGCAAGTGGTACGGAAAAACATTGATGAAAAAGATGCAGTGCAGGCTCTTATTGATATTATTCGTGAATATGGCGATTGGCACGATGAACCATAAAAAGTATATATGTGTATTTTTGAAAAAAATAGTACATTTGCAAAAAATCAACTTAAAAAAAGATAGTATATGTTACCAAATGTAAATCCTACTACTACTACAGCGTGGAAAAAATTAGAACAAATGTTTGAACAATTTCACGGAACGCATATGAAAGATTTGTTTGCACATGATTCGCAACGATTTCAAGCGTTTTCAATACAATTTGAAAATATGTTAGTAGATTTTTCTAAAAATCTTATAAATGCTGACATTCTTAATGAACTTATTGCTCTATCAAAAGAATGTAAACTGCAAGATGCTATTTCTGCAGTATTTTCAGGAGAAAAAATAAATAAAACCGAAGATCGTTCTGTGCTGCATATTGCTCTACGAAATCGTGCAAATACACCTATATATGTTGATGGTAAAGATGTAATGCCAGAAGTGAATAAAGTATTAGCACAGATGAAAGATTTTTCGAATCAAATCATTTCAGGCACATGGAAAGGATATACCGGAAAAGCAATTACCGACATTGTAAACATTGGCATTGGGGGTTCAGATTTAGGTCCTCTCATGGTAACAGAAGCCTTACGTCCATATAAAAAAGAAAACATTCGTGCTCATTTTGTATCGAATGTTGACGGTACTCATATTGCAGAAACACTCAAACTCGTTAATCCTGAAACTACCTTATTTATTATTGCTTCAAAAACATTTACCACCCAAGAAACTATGGCAAATGCAAATTCTGCAAAAACATGGTTTTTACAAAGTGCAAAAAACGAAGCATTTGTAAAAAATCATTTTGTTGCACTTTCAACAAATGCAAGTGCGGTTTCGGCATTTGGAATTGACACAAAAAATATGTTTGAATTCTGGGATTGGGTAGGTGGACGATATTCATTGTGGTCGGCAATAGGTTTGTCAATTGCATGCACAATAGGATATGATAATTTTGAAGAACTATTAGCCGGAGCGCATGCAATGGATACGCATTTTGCGAAAAGCCCATTTGAAAAAAACATTCCGGTAATTCTTGCTTTAATTGGTATTTGGTATAATAATTTTTATAAAGCCGAAACCGAAGCCATTTTACCGTACGACCAGTATATGCATAGATTTGCAGCGTATTTCCAACAAGGGAACATGGAAAGCAACGGCAAATATGTTGACCGTAACGGACAAAAAGTGAATTATGAAACAGGACCTATTATTTGGGGTGAACCAGGCACAAACGGACAACATGCGTTTTATCAATTAATTCATCAAGGAACAAAATTAATTCCGTGTGATTTTATTGCTCCTGCAAAAACACATAACGCTTTGGGTGATCATCATCAAAAATTGCTTTCAAACTTCTTTGCACAAACTGAGGCACTTATGATGGGAAAAACTGCGGAAAAAGTACGTGAAGAATTAAAGGCAACAGGTACATCTGAGCAGGAAATTGAACAATTAGTACCATTTATGGTGTTCGAAGGAAATCGTCCAACAAACTCAATATTGCTGCAAGAAATTACACCGCGTAGTTTAGGGGCATTGATTGCTATGTACGAACACAAAATTTTTACGCAAGGTATTATTTGGAATGTTTATAGTTTTGACCAATGGGGAGTGCAGTTGGGAAAACAATTGGCAAATGCAATTTTACCAGAATTGAAAAACAATGAACCAGTAACTTCGCATGATGCTTCAACAAACGGACTGATAAACGCGTATAAAACAATGCGTTAAACATAAAAAAACGACTTGTTGTAATAGCAGCAAGTCGTTTTTTTTATACTACATGTCCTGTGCTGTCATAAAAATCTGCGGAATCAATTACAACGGTATAAAACTCTCCTACAGTAAGATTTGGAGTAGTAACATACACCTCATTATCAACTTCATACGCATCATATTGTGTGCGTCCCACAAATCCTTCACCTTCTTTTCTGTCAATAAGAACTTGTATGGGTTTACCAATATAAGAAGCATTTTTTTTGTGTGAAATGTCTTGTTGTAATTGCATGATTGCATCGGCACGTTCTTGTTTTATTTTTTGAGGAATGGAATCTTTATAGTGCAATGCCGCATAGGTTCCATCTTCGTGCGAATAGGTAAAAACCCCTAAACGTTCAAATTCGTACATTTGCACAAATTCTTCTAACTTTTTAAATTCTTGCTCACTTTCGCCGGGGTGCCCCACAATAAGCGTTGTACGCAGTGCAATATCTGGCACTTTTGTGCGAATTTCATCGAGCAATGTTCGTGTTTTTGCAGCAGTCATACCTCGTCGCATACGTTCCAAAACAACATCAGAAATATGTTGCAAAGGAATATCTAAATAATGGCATATTTTTGATGAATCTCGCATAAAATCTACCACTTCGAGCGGAAAATTATTGGGATAAGCATAATGAAGCCGTATCCACTCTAATCCATCAATTGCGTGCAATTTTTGTAATAAAGGCAATAAGGAATTGCTACCATATATATCAATGCCATAATATGAAATATCTTGCGAAATAATTGAGAGTTCTTTTGCTCCTTTAGAAACAAGAAATTGTGCTTCTGCCACCACATTTTCTATAGGAACAGACCGATGAGTACCGCGAATAGAGGGTATGGTGCAAAATGAGCAACTTCTATTACAGCCCTCTGCAATTTTAAGATATGCGGTATGCGGCGGAGTAGAAATAATACGTTCGTTGAGAAGATGATTTTTTTCTTCGATATGTAACGACTCTAATACTTGCATTACATTTCGTGCTCCAAAAAACGCATCAACTTCGGGTAATTCTGTGCGCAAATCTTGAGCGTACCGTTCAGACAAACAACCTATTACAAAAATTTTTTGCACAAAACCTAATTCTTTTGCTTGAATTGCATTTAAAATAACCGAAATTGATTCTTCTTTGGCATCATGGATAAATCCACAGGTATTTATTATCACAATATCGGTGTGTGTTTCAGAATCAAACACCACGGAATATCCTGCTGCTGCACACTGACGAGCAAGTCGCTCAGAATCAACTACATTTTTTGAGCAACCAAGGGTAATGATTGAGATTTTTTTCATCAATTACATTTTTTTGCAAATATATTACTTTTTTGTTTCTTTTTTTGCTGAAGAAAAAAGAAAAAATTGAATTTAAAAGAGCTCCCAAAACAGGTGGATATTATAGTAAAGACACACAATAAAAATAAACATATAAAATAAGAATTGTATTTATGCATTGGCAATTATTATATATATTTGT
>JAAYPM010000065.1 GCA_012519815.1 Bacteroidales bacterium | reverse complement strand
TATATATTTCAAATTATTAATAGTATGACTCGATATTTTGCCTTATGTGTACTTGTTTTAAGTTCTTTTGTGAGTTTTTCGCAAACAAAAAAACGAGATATAAAAACAATTACAGAATATAACCAATCTTTTGAAAAAGGAAGTTTTGGTAAAGTCATCGATAGAAAGTATGAATATGACGAAAGAGGTAATGAATTAAAAGATTCTGAATATAATAAAGAAGGTGATTTAAAACGATATACTGTATGTACGTATCAAGGAAAAAGCAAACTTACCGAAATTGAATATGATGCAAGAGGAAAAGTTGTAAGAAAAACAGTTAATACGTATAATGATGAGAATTTAAAAATTACCGAATCAGAGTATGATGCAAAAGGAACACTTGTTTATAAACATGTGTATTCATATAATGAAAATGGAGATAGAATTTTGCGAAAAACATACAATGAATCGCAAAAACTTATAAAAGAAAAAACATATATTTACGAGTATCGTAATGATTAACGAAATATCACATATTATTGCTCAAATGCAGCCTGTTTCCCTTGCGGAAATGGACTCGGTTAAATTATTGAATAGAACTGACACAAAATTTGTATTTGAAATATCTAAGCTGCCAAAAATTCTTGCCGATGTAAAAGATGCGTATCGCGTGCTACATGTTGCTCAAACTCCATTTCAAGAATATTTTACCGTATATTATGATACAGCAGATAAAAAAATGTATCAAATTCATCAAACTGGACGCATAAATCGATATAAAGTTCGTCATAGAACATACGGTTCAAGTGGTATTGCCTTTTTAGAAGTGAAATTTAAAAACAATAAAAAAATCACATTCAAAAATCGTATAAAATATGATATTGCACAAGGATTAGAAAATGCACAAGAATTTCTTCAAAAATATTCTCCGTTTTCGTGGGACGAACTCGAAGCAACCTCAAAAGTTACCTACACACGCATTACACTTGTAAATTTAATGCATGGCGAACGTATTACAATTGATGTAGATTTACAGGCGTCAAATGTAAAAACGGGGAAAACTGTCGATTTTTCTCATATTTGTATTGTTGAATTAAAACGAGAAAAAACAAAGTCAAATACTGAAATGGCTGAAGCGTTAAAAAAACATAGAATATTTCAAAAAAGTATGAGTAAATATGCTGTTGGTACTGCTGCAAGTAATTCAGAAGTGCGATTAAACAGATTTAAACGTAAATTAAGATATATTGATAAACTAAAAACTGAAATTTAAAACAGATGGAATTAGAATTGTTCGGATTAGATTTAATTAAAGTAGATGATTTCTTAGAATTACTCTTGAGATTTACATTTAATTTAATTTTTACCTTATTATTAGTAAGAGGATTATATTATTCAGTAGCACGGCGAAAAGATTTTTTGTTCACTTTTATTCTTATTTCTACAACGGTCTTTTTACTATGTTTTATGTTAGGAAGCGTAAAAATTCAATTAGGATTTGCTTTGGGATTATTTGCTATTTTTGGTATTATTCGATACCGAACCGTGCAACTACCTATAAAAGAAATGACGTATTTGTTTATTGTAATAGGCGTTTCGGTAATTAATGCACTTGCAAATAAAAAAATTAGCTATGCTGAATTGTTATTTACAAATCTTGCTATTGTAGCGGTAACATACTTACTCGAAAAAGTTCTATTGCTTCGTCATGAATCACATAAACTTATTCGATATGATAATATAGAGTTAATTAAACCCGAAAAAGCTCAGGAATTAAAAGACGATTTAGAAGAAAGAACAGGTTTAGTTATTAATAGAATTGAAATTGGAGATGTGAATTTTCTTACCGACTCTGCACGAATTCAAATCTATTATTATGAAGCAGATAATGATGTAAACAAACTTGCCGAAGAATTTAGCGGAGATAATAATTTATAATTTTTATGAAATTTCTGCGAAACATAGTTTTAGTGCTTGCATTGCCCTTGTGTAGCATAGCACAAGTGCATACAAATGAAACCAGTTTCGGCTTTGAAACTTCAATTCCCCTGCTTGATAAGTTGAGTGCTGATTTTGAGGCGGATATGAAATTTACTCATCCTTTTTTTTTGTTAAAATCACATTCTCAGGAAATAGGATTTGGATACTCTGCTTCAAAATCAATAAAAATAGGTGCTGCGTATAGCCTTACTCATAGATTGTATGATCAAGGTTTTTTTCCAAGACATAAAATGTCTGTGAATTTACGATATCGTTATCGATATAAATATATACGATTCGATTATCGAAATAAGTCTGAAATGTCGCGAAATTCTTATACAAATGATGCAGGTGATTTATTGTTTGATTTTGTAAATCGAAATAGAATCAAAGTGTCATATAGACGTAAAAAATTATGGTGGGAACCTAATATTACTCTCGAAACGTTTCATCCTCTTGTGAATACTTCGATATATGCTCTTTCTGAAATTCGCTATAGTGCAGCTGTTTCGTTTAAAATTTTAAAAACTCTAAAATTTGATGTTGGATATACGTACAAACAAACTTTAAAATCGTCTGTGCCTAAAACAGTTTCGGGTTTGTCGTTTATAGTAATTAAGGATTTTTAAATCATAGTTTATGAAACACGTATATGTGTTTTTTTTTGTAGTATGCTTTTTTCGTCTTTCGGCTCAAAATATTATTATTTCTGAAATTTCGCCATCTAATATTTCTTATATACATGACGAAGAGACCGAAGAGTCGCCTGATTGGATAGAACTTAAAAATATTTCTTCTCACGTTTGCAATCTTTCGGAGTATAGTATTGCTATAAAAAACACAATCGAAACGCCGTTTCAATTACCCGAAATAACCATTTCTCCACAGGAATATGTGCTTCTTACCTATAATGAACATGCAGTTTCTGTAGCTCAATGGCAAACAATTATTGATAAAGGAGACTCTTGGCAATATATTTTACCACAAGCTGAACTCCCGTCTGAATGGAAACTTCCTGAATTTAATGCAAGTTCTTGGCAAACGGGAAATTCTGGTTTTGGATATGGTGATAACGATGACGAAACTATTATTCCACCAACGGTTTCGGTGTTTATTCGCAAAATATTTACGCTTGATGATATTTCTGAAATTGCATCGGCTATTTTACATATGGATTATGATGATGGATTTGTTGCATATATAAATGGACATGAAATTGCAAGAGTTGGACTTGTTGGAAAACCGCCTTTGTTTAACGAACATGCGTCTGGAAATGCGGCAAATAATTATGAAGCAAACTGGTTTAGAGGATTGCCAATAGAAGGATTTGAAATAGCTGACATTCAAAATGTTTTACATGTTGGCGAAAATTGTATCGCAATTCAAGTGCATAATGTCAATATTGAATCTTCTGATTTAACTGCAATTCCTATTTTAAGTTTCGGATACTCTGTTGAACAAGAGTTTGTTAAACCTGTTTCGAATTTTATTACTCTGCCTTCAGCTGAAAGCTCTTTACTTGTTTTTCCGTTTAAGTTACCAGCAAAAGGAGAAACGCTTTATTTGCTAAAAAATGGTGATATTGTTGATAGCATTGCATACAATAATATATTGCCAGATGTTTCTATAGGAAGATATGACGGAAATGCATTTGAGAACTTTTATTTTGATGTTCCTACACCAGGTACTAAGAATTCTACACAACGTTTTGTAGCAAAAACTATTTCAAAACCAATTCCAAGTGAGATGTCTAAAGTCTTTAAAACCACATTTAATCTTGGTTTTTACTCAAATGAAAGTAATGCAGTAATTCGTTATACAATCGACGGGTCTGAACCTACTGAAACATCTGCTATATATACCGATAGCATTGAAATTTCAAAATCTGTGTATGTGCGTGCTCGTGTATTTAAAAATGGTTATTTACCAAGTGCCGTAACCAGTATTAGTTTTATAAAACATGCACGTGCTCGTTCAATTCCAATAGTTTCAATAGCAGTAAAACATGATGATTTTTTTGATTGGAACACTGGAATATATGTCGAAGGTCCGCATGCTGAAAAAGCAGAACCACATTATGGAGCAAATTATTGGGAAGATTGGGAAAAACCTTCCCATGTTACTATTATTGAACCCGATGGTTCTGTTGATTTTTCATATAATTTAGGAGTTAAAATTTCGGGAAATTGGAGTCGTATGCATCCACAAAAATCTTTGAAATTTTATGCACGTTCAAGATACGGAGATTCTAAAATTGCGTATCAAATGTTTCATGATAAACCAATATACGAATTTCAATCTTTTATTCTTAGAAATTCTGGAAACGACTATCTTAACACGCATATGCGAGATGGAATGATTTCAACGTTAGTAAAAAATATGGGAGTGGCTCGTTCTGCATACAGAGCATCAATTGTGTATGTGAATGGAAGTTATTTTGGAATTCAAAATTTACGCGAAAAGCCAAATAAACATTATTTTAAATCAAATTATGGAATTGAACACGAAAATTTATGTTTGTTTGCAAATTCGCCATGGGATATGCGTGCAGGTTCTGCTGATACGTATGTTGACCTTACCAATTTTATTGAAAATAATGATTTGTCGCTGCCTGAAAATTATGAGCGTGTACAACAAGATTTAGATATCTCAAACTATATTGCCTATTTTGTTATTGAAATGTTTGTGGTAAATGAGGATTGGTTGGGAAATAATATTTTTTATTGGCGCGAAAATTCTCCGCAAGGAAAATGGCGATTAATGCTGTATGATGCTGATTTTGGTTTTGGTATTTGGGATGCTTCAAAAGTATATAGAAATATGCTTGATTTTGCTCTAAAAAATGACCCAAGTATTGACTGGCCAAATCCACCATGGGCTACTCTGTTTTTTCGGAAATTGACACAAAATAATGATTTCAATATTTTGTTAATGAATACTTTAGCCGACCGATTGAATACTACATTTTTGCCTGATTCTATACATTATGTGATTGATTCTTTAGCTCAAAAAATCACTCCAGAATTTTCGGCACACAATCAAAAGTGGTTAGGCTCAACTGCAAATGCCAGAACAATGACACAAAACATTGAGGCAATGAAAGCGTTTGGTTCTCAGCGTGGTGCGATTATGCGACAACATTTTGAGCAACATTTTAACACGGCAGGTAGTTATAAACTTTCGCTTACAACTTCTGAATCAACTGCAGGGAAAATACATATTAATACCATTGATATAACATCGTTTCCTTGGTCTGGATTGTATTTTAAATCGGTACCAATAACACTTACAGCACTCCCCGCACCAGGATATAAATTTGTTCGTTGGGAGGGTGATGTTACTTCTACAGAGCCTCGCATTGTACTTACGCGTACTTCAAATGTTTCTGTTCATGCTGTTTTTGAGTATGACGAAACGCTTATGCCTCATGTGTATTTTACCGAATTACAATATAATCCTATTGATTCAACAGCTGGTGGAAATTGGATTGAATTGTATAATGATAGTGATGTTGCATGTGATATATCTGATTGGATTTTACGTGGACAATTCTCTCATAGCTCGTATGTGTTTCCTCAAAACACTGTAATTCCTGCTTATTCTTATCTTGTGGTTTGTTCTGATACTGTGAGGTTTACACAAGCGTATGCACATGAAAATATTTTGTATGTTGGAAATATTCCATTCCCATTTTCAAATAAAAAAGATTGTATTCAACTGTATGATGCTGCGTCTTTTGAAATAGATCGTATTGCGTATTCTGACCGAAGCCCGTGGTTGCAAAAGGCTGATGGCTATGGATATACGCTTGCGTTAAATCCCGGAACTGTGGATAGAACAGACCCGCTTGCTTGGCGTTCTATTACCTACGGTGGAACGCCGGGTGCCGAAAATGCTCCTATTGCGTTAACGCCTTCGCGTAATGCAATTGTAATAAATGAAATAAACTACAAATCGCAAACATATTTTAATAGTGGCGATTGGGTAGAATTATATAATACGAGTTCTCGTGATGTTGACGTGTCGAATTGGATAATTCGCGATAATAATGATGATAACATGAGTATTATTCCTACAGGAACAATTATTCCTGCACATGGATATCTTGTATTATGTGATAATCCAACATATTTTTCTGAAATATTTCCAGATGTTTCGTATGTGACAATTCCTTTATCTTTAGGGAGTTATTCTGATATGGTGCGATTGTATGATCAATATGAATTTATGATTGATTCGGTTCATTATTCTATTTTTAGCCCATGGCCTATGCTTGCAAATGGCTATGGATATACCCTTGCTCTTATGTATCCTGAATTAGATAATGCAAATCCTCTTAATTGGGCTGCTGGTGCTTCACATGGTTCTCCCGGCGAGGCTAATTTTCCACCAATTGCTATTGATGAGTATGTGCTGACACCAGAATATGTGTATCCAAACCCAGCACGGGAATATGTTACGCTTACGTATGACGAATTTGAATATGTGATTTTGTACACCAATATGGGGCAGCAAATATATAAAACTTCAGATGCTACAATTTCTGTAGCTCATTTGCCACGAGGTACGTATTTACTTAAGGTTTATACAACAAAATCTATTCATACCCATTATATTATATTACACTAATTCTATTACTTATGAAGCAACTTTTTTCTGTATTATTTATGAAACAATGTATGGTGATAGTAGCAAGCTTTTATTTAATGTCTTGTTACAATCAAACGAAAGACAACACGCAATTGCCTCATGCTAAGGAATATTTGGATATTGTGTACGAACAGTGTGAAAATCCCGATATTATTGAGGTTGAGACAACATACGATGGATATATAGAAGTTGAATATATTTGTAATGGCGTGCGTTATGAAATAGGTATTCGCGATAATAAAGTATTGTATCGTGAACAGTCGTTAACAAAAGCACAAGTGCCTTTTGATAAAATTGCTCGAAAACTCGAAAAAAATTATTCTACTTGGAAAATTGATGAAATTTCGCAAATTACGGTGCAGGATACCAGTTTTTTAAAAGTGGAGATTATTAAAGATGGAATAGAACAAAATCTTTATTTTACCACAGATGGTAAATGGTATAAAATAAAACCGTTTGATATAGAATCGCAATTTGATTTTGATGCAATTGAAAAAACTGATACATATATTGCGTCTGGATATAATTTTAATAATCCAACGCAGGTATATGAAATGCCTGATGTTTTGCGTGAAATATCGGGAATAGAATTATGTAATGATTCTGTGTTGTATTGTGTGCAAGATGAATTGGGAGCCGTGTTTGAGTTTGATATGAAAACGCATGCTATTTCAAAATCGCACAGGTTTACCGACATTGGTGATTTTGAAGATCTTACAGCACATGAAAACATGCTCTATATTTTAAGAAGTGATGGCTGCTTGTTTACCTACAATTTGAAAAAACCAACACAGGTTTCAAAATCTATGATACAAATCAATTCGCTTAATATTGAAGGACTGTGCTATTTTGATTCGTATTTGTATGTTGCAAGTAAAGAGCCTTTAGTACATCATACTGATGATATTCGTATTGTGCATCGTGTTTCAGTAACTGATTATGAAAATCTTGAAGAATTTATGGAAATTCGAATACAGGATATTACAACATTTTTGCAAACAACCTTTTCTGACCAACAAATTTCTACGGTACGGTTTAATCCATCATCAATTGCAATTCATCCTATTACACATAATATATATATACTTTCGGCAACCGACCGATTTGTTGCGATATATACTCCTACAAAGCAACTATTGTCTGTAATTCCTCTTTCTCCAGATGTATATTATAAACCCGAAGGTATAAGTTTTTATTCTAATGGTGATATGCTTATATCATCAGAAGGTGATAAAAAAGGATTTGTGAAGGGAAGTATTAATTTTATTCCGTATAATTTACAACCATAAAAACTGAACACTTTGAACAGCAACTAATGCCGCTGTTTCGGTTCGTAATCTGCTTGCGCCTAAGCTAATAGTTTGCCAGCTGTGTGTTTCTGCCATTGCTATTTCTTCGGGCGAAAAATCACCTTCGGGACCAATAATTATGCTTATTTCTTTTGGTTGATGAAATTGCTTTAGAGTTTGTGTAGCATCGGCTTTGCAGTGTGCAATACATTTAATTCCCGAAAAATCAGTTTTTACTACTTTTGTAAATGCCTGTAAATTATGAATAATTGGTTTTTGTGCTTTATATGATTGTTTCATTGCAGAAATCATAATTCGTTCGAGGCGTTCAACTTTTATTTGTTTTCGTTCCGAATGTGTTGTTACAACAGGAATAATTTCGTTAACACCTATTTCTACAGCTTTTTCAATAAAAAATTCAAAACGATCAATGTTTTTTGGAGGTGACACAATCATGCGAATATAATACGGATGACAGCCATATTGCTGTGTGGTTTCAATGATTTTTGCAACTACATGTTTTGACGAAATAGAGGTGAGCTGTGCCTTGTGTAAATTTCCGCTCCCGTCAATTACATATATATCATCGCCTACAGTTTTGCGAAGTACTTTTGTGCAATGCCGTGCTTCATCGTCTGGCAACGCAATAAATTCATTTTGAATAGTATTTGAATAAAAAATATTCATATGCTACACTCCGGTATAATTCCACGGTGTAATTGCTTTTAATTCTTTTTTCACCGCCTCAGAAACAGTTAGCGTATCAATAAAAGCAGCAATAGAATCTTGATTAATAACACTATGTGTTCGTGTTAAATCTTTTAAACATTCATATGCATTTGGATAATTTTCGCGACGAAGAATTGTTTGAATGGCTTCGGCTACAACACTCCAATTTTTTTCTAAATCGGCAGAAATAGTAGATTCATGTAAAAGCACTTTTCCTAATCCTTTTTGTAATGATTGAATTGCAATAAGCATGTGAGCAAAGGGCACGCCGATGTTACGCAATACAGTTGAATCGGTTAAATCACGTTGCAATCGAGAAATAGGAAGTTTTTCTGCTAAATGAGAAAAAATTGCATTTGCAATACCTAAATTTCCTTCAGCATTTTCAAAATCAATAGGATTTACCTTATGTGGCATTGCCGATGAACCAACCTCGTTTTTTTTAATTTTTTGCTTAAAATAATCCATCGAAATATATGTCCAAAAATCGCGACACAAATCAATAAGAATTGTGTTTATGCGTTTTGAAGCATCACATAATGCCGAAATATTATCGTAATGTTCAATTTGCGTAGTGGTTTGTGAACGATGTAATCCAAGAACATTATTTACAAAGTTATTTCCAAAAGTAACCCAATCAATATGAGGATATGCCACATGATGAGCGTTGAAATTACCCGTAGCTCCACCAAATTTTGCAGAAAACGGAATAGTTTCTAAATGCTTTTTTTGTGTGTTTAAGCGTTCTACAAACACCGCTATTTCTTTACCTAAACGCGTTGGCGATGCTGGTTGCCCATGTGTTCGTGCAAGCATTGGCAAGGCTTCCCATTCGGTAGCCATTTCGGTAAGTGTGTTTATAGTTTCGTTTAATTGAGGAAGAATAACGGTTTCAATCGCATCTTTTAAAGAATACGGTATTGCGGTATTATTAATATCTTGTGATGTTAATCCAAAATGAATAAATTCTTTAAACTCTTGTAATCCAAGTGCGTCAAATTTTTGTTTTATAAAATATTCAACTGCTTTTACATCATGATTTGTTGTTTTTTCAATCTCTTTCACTTTTTGCGCATCTGCTTCGGTAAAAGAGATATAAATTTCTTGTAATTTTGAAATATATGACGAATCAAATGTTTGTAATTGTGGAACAGTTGAGCATAAACTTATAAAATATTCAATTTCAACTAACACTCTATATTTAATAAGTGCATATTCAGAAAAATATATGTCAAGTGCTTGTGTTTTATCTCTATATCGTCCGTCAATTGGAGAAATTGCAGTAAGTGAATTTAATTTCATTGTTATTTTTATTAATTTTTGAAACCTCAAATGTACTATTTTTTTATGTCATAGATGTAGTTCGAGAATACAAAAAAATGTACATGTTGAATTTTGATACTAATACATTTGCATTGCTTTACCATTGTATAGATGTGGAGTCAATAGCTTGTATATAATAACTTTTTCCCGGTTTTAATGTATGAAGACTGTTGAGCGTAGAGTCTTTTGTATAAAAACCTTCAAATGATTTTATTGTGTGTATAGGCAAACTGTTTATAAGGCTTTGAATACCTACCGATTGACCAACAGGAATCCCTATTATATTCCACCCTGTATTTAGATTAGAGTTTTGTACGTTACATAAAGTTCCTTCTACCGACAAAGTAGTAGCTTTTGGCGAATGAAGTAAATATCCTTTGCCACATTCTACCTGTGTTATGCTTTGCAATTCTGTAGGTATAAGCGATGAGTAAAAAGCGTCGTCGGTTTTAATAGTTATACCATCAATAATAGAGCTAAAAATAGTTTCTATACTGCTATTAATAGGATTGACGTAGAATGATACCATATTCCAACCTTGTTCTAATTCTATATGTTGTGTTATATATGGTGAATTATTTTTTTGAGCATATAACACAAGTATATCTTTGCACGCCGATTGCGAAGGTTCTGTATATACTGCCCATGTATTTTCTTGATTATAGGTTTTGCCATCAATCCATGTAAATGAATCGGTAAAATATACCGTGTCGTACTGCCACGAATAACAGTCATTATGAGAGTTTTGTACGGTAAATGTCGCCTCATCCGACCATTCGCTCCATTTTAAATTTTTATCTCTATAGCGTACTCTCCACGCATACGTAGTGCCATTTTGCAAGGCAGATGATATTTGATACGAACTAAGATCTATGCCCGCATTTTTATCAATTGGTGTGTAATCAGGTGCACTCGATGATTTAAAAATATTTTCATAATCTCGCAAAGAATTTACGATAGGTGCGGTATAATTACCCGGAGTTGCTGTAAGTTGAAATTGTGAACTCATTACTTCATCAAAGCCTATCATATCCGCAGCTTGTAGTTTAGGAGAATTGCTTGCTATATTACGTGGAAAAATAGCTGCGGGTTTATTGGGTGCTTCTTGCAATTTTCGCCCGTGGAACGAATCCATAATAGTAGTAGTGGTATTTGTGCGGCTACTTGCTCCCAAGCTATACATGGTGGCTTCATACGATTTTGTGGGCATATCTATTTCTAAAATCACAAAATGTGCCCCTTCGAGTGTGCGGTGGGTTTGAGGCCAATCGGTAGCATCGCTGTTTTCTGTCCAATAATCTAACCAACCGCCGCCACCGCCCAATATAAGTGTACGGAAATCGGTGGCATCGCTATGCGTACTTTGAATAACTCCTCGTTCGTAGCAGTGCGTGTGTCCGTGGCTTACCATAGCTACTTTAGAGTATTTGGCAACTATAGGGTAAATTGTGTTTTGCATCCAATTGCTGTTAGCCGTTTGCCACATTTCGCTTTTGCCCGGGTGGTGTGCATTAATAAACACAAAATCTATGGCAGCATTATTTTGAGCTTCTAACAATGTATTATCTAGCCAATTAGATTGGGTTGTGTTAGTTGCAGTTTCGGAATTAAGTGTTACGAATAATGAATTCCCTAATATAAAGGAATAATATTTTTCATTTAATTGCGAATCGTGAGGAAAGGCAGAAAAATCATCATATTTTAAAAACTGATAATAATATGTGGGTGGATTTGTATATAAATCGTGGTTGCCTATAGTAGTCATAAATGGTACTCTACTGCCCACAGGAGGTATATAATTATCGTAAAAAAATACTAATTCAGGTAAGGAAGCATTTTGAAACACATCGCCATTACTAATTATACATGTTACATGTTCCTGCCATTGTTCACCATATAGTTCAACAAATGTATTTTGCATAGATTGTAGTACTACAGCAGCGTTTCGGTCGGCACCTATATGAATATCACTATAGAGAGCAATTATAATTTTTTCGTCGGCTCCGGCTACTGGTGGTGTGCGAAATGAGTGAACTAAAGAAGAATCGTTTCCACTTACACACTGATAATAGTATGTAGTACTTGGAGTTAAATTCTCTAATTTTACCGTGTGCCAAGTATAATCGCTTATAGATTCCCAACTTGCAGGTTTTTGTATGTGCAAATTATCAGCCTGCGTACCATAGTTAATAATGCTTGAGTTTTTGGCATCGTTGAGCCAGCTCACGTAGATAGAGTGAGAGGTAGGAGTTTGTAAAAAAGGTTGAATTGGGTATGCTACCGATGTTGGTTCATTATATCCACCTATAGCCTGCACCTCTTTATCAGTTAAGGTTTTGCTCCAGAGAGCTATACCAGCACATTGTAGAGGAGGATTTTCTGTGCCATCATCAGCAAAAAAGTAAAATGATTGCGAAGCAGTTGGGAGTGCGAATCTTCCGTCAATTCCTTGTCCGCCAAGACTAACTTGCAATTCGCCATCTAAAAATATTTTCCACACACCGTTTGTCGTGTTATTATCGCATACAAACACAATTCGTACCCACTCATCAGCCTCTATTTGTCGCGTAGAATACCCAGCACCACCAATGCCTATTTTTCCGTTTGGATCAACAAATATATCACCATCATCGGCATTTGGCGATACATTAGTTTGCAACAAACTATACCAAAGCGAAAGCGTAGGGACTTTTATATCAAGGAGTAAGGTATATTGATTTACTTTTGTACCTCCGCCATTTGCTGCAAGTTTGGGCGTACATTGTAAATGATTTTGCCGTGATGCTGCAGGAGTTTGTATAGCATAATCGTCAGGGAAGTAGGCGTTTACTCGAGTAGGAGCGGTTCCTTTTGGTACGAGAGGATTATTGTACGTGCTGCTATCATACCACAAATCGGTAGGATGATTAAAACTCCAGTAACCTTTAACATCATTCCAAAGAGCAGAATTACGTGGCGTTTGCGAAAAAACGTGTACCCACGAACATAGTATGCATAGCATAAAAAAAAGTCTCATATAGTTCAAATTTTATTAGTTGTTTTTTTGTGAATCATTTAGTATTATACGCACAATGCACGAAGCTTGTTTTTGTTTTGAATATAGTATTTTGATAGAAATATTTTCTTTATATAAGGAATTATTATTTGACAAAATAACAATATTAATGCAATAAAATCGTGCTGATTGTTGGTGTATCAATTTTTTTTGTAGTTTTATAGACTTATAAAGTTTATTTTATGGATGAAATTCGCATAAAACAGTTAATTGATAGAGGTGAGGGATTAAATTTGAAGGTAAACCACAAACAGGAAAATGGAAAATTTTAAAAAAACAACTATGATTCCTTTTAATAAACCATATCTTACCAGTAAAGAACTTATTTATATAAAACAAGCGGTAGAAGAACACGGACATATTTCGGGAAATGGAGTGTTTACAAAAAAATGTCAAAGTTTTTTTGAACAAAGTTGGGGATTTAAAAAATGCTTGCTTACCACTTCATGTACAGATGCACTTGAAATGTGTGCCCTTTTGTTGAATATTGAACCGGGAGATGAGGTTATTATGCCTTCGTTTACGTTTGTTTCTACTGCTATTGCGTTTATTCGACAAGGAGCAGTTGTACGTTTTGTTGATTCCCGAACAGATCATCCTGGAATGAACGAACATATGATTGAAGAATTAATTACCCCTAAAACAAAAGCAATTGTTGTTGTGCATTATGCAGGGGTTGCGTGTGATATGGATACAATAATGGATATTGCTGTTCGATATAATGTAAAAGTAGTAGAAGATGCCGCACAAGCAATAGATTCGTATTACATAAATTCTAAAGGCAAAAAACAAGCTTTAGGAAGTATCGGTCATTTAGGATGTTTTTCGTTTCACGAAACAAAAAACATACAATGTGGCGAAGGTGGTATGTTGTGCATAAATGACGAACAGTATATACAACGCTCCGAAGTTCTCTGGGAAAAAGGAACAAACCGTGCAGAGTTTTTTCGAGGTGAAATACATAAATATGGGTGGGTAGATATCGGGTCATCATTTTTACCATCTGAAATTAACGCTGCATTTCTTTGGGCACAGTTAGAAAATTTAGAAGCCATTCAATCTAAAAGAAAATTGATTTGGGAGCATTATAGTGAAGCCTTATCTCAAACATTTTCTTTGCCTTTTATTCCTCAGTATGCAACCAATAATGCACATATGTATTATGTGCTTTGTTCAACCTTAGAAGAACGTACGGATTTTATTGCAAAAATGAAAAAACAGGGAGTGCATCCAGTGTTTCATTACCAATCGTTACATGTAAGTGAATTTTACAAACACAAACATGATGGTAGGCTATTGCCTCATGCCGATAGATACACTGACTGTTTAGTGCGTTTACCATTGTTTTATGAAATAGACGAAAATAAGGTAATAGAAGCAGTACTTAATTGTTATTGATTTTTGTAATGTTAAAGTATATAAATTCAAACCGTATAATTCAGATAATTTTTATACTTTTGATATATACGTGTTAATGAGTATAATCGTGATGAATACAAACATAGAAATATCCATAGTTTCGCCAGTTTATCGGGCAGAAAATATTGTTCCCGAATTGGTTAAACAAATAGTTGAAAATGTGCAAACCATAACAAGCAACTATGAAATAATACTTGTTAATGATGCTTCGCCCGATAATTCTTGGGCTGCTATAGAAAAAGAGTGTGCCAAAAACACTAAAGTAAAAGGTATTAATCTCAGTCGTAATTTTGGACAACATTATGCAATAACAGCTGGTTTAAGTTATACCAAAGGAGAATGGATAGTAGTTATGGATTGCGATTTGCAAGACCGCCCAGATGAGATACCAAATTTATATAACAAAGCGTTGGAGGGATGGAATTCTGTTTTTGCACAAAGAGTTGAAAGAAAAGATGGGTTTTTCAAAAAAATGTTTTCTAAATTATTTTATTCGTTATTTAGTTATTTGACAGATACAAAACAAGATTCAACTGTTGCTAATTTTGGCATATATAATAGAAAAGTTATAGATGCTATTTTATCAATGAATGATAAAGTTCGATTTTTCCCAACTATGGTTCAATGGGTAGGATTCAAAAAGTATTATTTACCCGTAAAACATTCAGATAGGCTTGAAGGAAGCAGCAGTTATAACTTTAAATCATTAATAAAACTTGCTGTTAACAATATTATTGCATTTTCAGACAAGCCTTTGCGTTTAACAATAAAACTTGGATTTTATATTTCCATGATTTCGCTTTTAGTTGGGCTTGTTTATCTAATTCTTTATTTTATTGGTCATATTAAAGTAATTGGATTTACTTCTCTTTTTATTTCTATTTGGTTTTTGGCAGGTATTGTAATTTCTATTTTAGGTATAGTAGGATTGTATGTAGGTAAAATTTTTGATAATGTTAAAAGAAGACCTTTATTTATTACAAATGAATCACTTAACATAGAATGATTTCGATAGATTTTTTAAAATGGGATTCTGACTTTTTCAATAAAAAAATTGGGAAAATAACAGTTGATAATATTGACATTGTTGATAGTGTTAAAGATTTATTTATTACAGCTAAAAAAGAAAAATATAATCTTTTATATGTTTTTGTAAATCCTAATATTCAATTACCATCAGAATTATTAAGAAATTTCAGCATTCAATTGGTTGATGAAAAAGTTACTTATAAAACAAGTGTTAGTGATAAAATTATAATTAATAATCTTGAAGAAATTTCAAATTATAATTCATCTTCATTAGATTATGATTTGGAGCAATTAGCGTATGAAAGTGGTAAATATTCTCGTTTTAAAACTGATTTAAAATTTGATAGAGCCGATTTTTATAAATTATATAAACGATGGATTGAAAATGCGGTTAATAAAATAAATAACAAAGAAATCTTTGTTTTTACCACCAATCAAGAAACATCTGGAATGGTTACGTTGGATTATAATGACAAAATTGGTAGTATTGGTTTAATTGCAGTTTCAGAAGAAAGTCAAGGTCAAGGCATTGGAACAAAATTGATAGAACGATGCTTTTTAGAATTATCTCAAAAAGGAGTTGATTCGATAGAAGTTGTTACGCAAAACAACAATTTAGGGGCAAATAAATTATATCAAAAAAGTGGATTTAAAGTAAAAGATATTGTTAATATTTATCATCTGTGGTTATGATATGTTCAAAGCAGATTTATCCAAAATAATCCCATCCAACAATCCCTATTTTACTTGATAGGAACTGCGAAAAGTCTTACAAAATCAACTAAATATTTATAATGACAACGTATAAAAAACTACAAATTGGAATTTTAAAATTTGCACAATCGTTTGGCGGTATTTTATTGATAAACACTTTGATTTGTATCCTTTTGTTTTGTTTTGCACCTGTTCGATACGAGGAAAATGATGACATTTTTATATATTTAATTTCGCAGGGTTTGGGAGGAGGGGAGCCGAGTCCATATCTTGTGTTCATTAATTATTTTTATGGGCTTTTTCTTGTGCTACTTTATAAAATTTCTGCTTCTGTAGAGTGGTACACGCTTATGTTTTGTGTGTTGCATATTATTTCGTTCTCTATTATTCTTTATTATATTATAAAAAGTACAACAAATAAAATCACTAAACTGCTATTTATAATACTTTTTTATGGCCTTGAAATTACATTTATTACGCTATTGCAATTTACTACAACAGCTGCTATTGTTACTTTTGCTGGCTTTATGCTTATTTTGTTTGCAACAGATAAAAAGAAATTATTAGGAGTGTTTTTATTAATTATTGGTTCTTTAATTCGGTTTGAAGCAGCTATGTTAGTGTTGGTTTTCTCTATTCCAATTATGTTTTTATTGTCTAATAGTTTAAAAAAATACCGATATAACATCGTTTTGCTTGCTGCGGGAATAATAGGCATAATTTCGTTTAAAATAGCAGACAGTTACATGTATAGCCTCGATAAAGATTGGTGCTATTATATGCAGTATAATAAAGTTCGTGGAAAGATTAACGATAATCCTAATAATTTTTTATTAACTAACAATTATACTATTGCAGATAAAGTATCATTTAATGATTATTGTTCTGTGGTGGGGTTTTTTCCAGATGGAGAGAAAATTAATTTAGAAAAACTATTAATAATACAGCAGGCATTAGATAATCAAAGTTTTTTAAAAAAAGCAAAACATGGATTTTATACTACAAGAGGGTTTACAAAATATATTTTCCTTATATTATTAATGCTTGGTATAGTTGCATTTTCTAAGAAACTACCATTTTCTAAAATCATGCTTTTAGGTATATATTTTTGTATGTTTATAGGTAGTATGTGGTTTATATCGCTTAATGGATATGTAAAAAATCGGGTGTTTTTTTCAATGCTTATCCCAGTTTTTTTCTTTTTATATAGTTTGAATAAATCAAATAAATATAATTGGCTACAATATACGTATTGGGGGGGGTGCTAATACTCATACATTTTATTTATGTAGGTCTGTATCAAAATAAACAATATACTAACAGTAAAGCTGACCAAATTGCCTTACAACTGAATTTAATAAATTCTTATGCCGAAAAAAATCCTCAGGCACAAATAATTCCTTTAGTAGGAACTTTATCACCACACTTTGCTGCAAAACCTTTTGCTATACAAAAGACATTGCAGCATGTAACATTTCGAGGTGGTTGGCTCACAAATATTCCTTTAAATACTCCAATAATAGATGCTCGTACAGTATTTGTAAATGAAACTGATCGTGAGGAAGTGGTGATTTTTACAGCATATAGTGATAAAAAAGATATAGACCAATTAATACATTCTTTTAAAGAAACATTAGCTGTTGATTATAACATGATAGTTAAGGGAGAATTGCTTATGCGTAATAAAAAATATGCAATTTTTAAGCTTACTTGCCAAAATGATTATAATCTTTAAATGATTGCAGTTATTGCTTTCATTTTTTTCCTTTTTATTTATTTTTTTTTAATAATACTGAGATGCGTAATACATGGCACTTTTCTTTGTATTTTTCAAAAAAGCGTATTAGAATCAGTGAAAAATCTAAGTCAGCATTATAAACCAACTAAATGTTACTAATGGCTACTTGTAAAAAACTACAATCATCAATTTTAAAATTCGCACAATCGTTTGGCGGTTCATAATTAAAGTGTGAATTATTACCAATTAATTAGTTTTTAATAATTCTAAATGTTTTTACTTCCTTATTTTCTTGAATTACTTTTATAAAATATGTTGCAGGCACAAGGTCGTGCATAATAATGTTTGTTTGGTTGTTTATGATTTTTTGATTTTGCAACAATTTCCCGTTTATGTCATACAATTGAAAATGCAGATTTGATATGTCAAAATCCTTGATTTCTAATGTAAGATAATTGGTAGTAGGGTTTGGATATGCCGAAACGGAAAGGTTAATGCCTTTAGTTTTTTCAAGTGCTGTTTCTTCCAAAATTTCATATACTTGTTGAACTCCTTGTGTCGTAGAGCCGGTTGTGCCAGTGTTTGACGTGTAAAATACTTGTCCAACGGAGTAACTTATCGTCCCTCCAGTATCCGAAGTATTACCCCCAACAGCATTAATACTTGTTTGTGCTGTTATAGTAGAAAAAGAACATGCAAATAGTAAAAGTGCTGCTATTTCTATAAATTTTAATTCTTTTCTTTTAATTTGTGTGTGCTTCATTTTGTCTCTTTTTTTTAGAAAGTGAAATAAATAGTTGTAATTTAATTATGTAAAAGTAGTGATGTTATATTATTAAAAAAGATAAATTGTTTTTATACAAAAATATTAAAATTTATTAATTAATCAATTTTTAAATCATTATAGTAAAATAATATGTGCGTGTTTTTAACAGTATCGAGACGTGTAATATGCGATGCTTATCTTTGTATTTTACGAGAAAGCGTATTTTTTCAGTAAAAAAGTGTACATTAGCATTATAAAAAATATATGCATGAAGGCTTTATATCTTTTTTTCTTGTTTTCTTTTTTTTCGATTACAACATTTGCACAAAAACACATTTCGGGCATTGTTACATCTGAATCAGATGGTGCACCTGTTGGATATCTTTCAGTTGTTGAGGTTGGTGCAAATAATGGCACATATACAAATGATGATGGTACATTTTCTCTTGAAGTTACTGATACAGCATCTGCCATAGAGTTTAGTTTTATAGGATTTCAAACGCAAATCGTTTCTCTTGAAAACAAGACGTTTCTTACTGTGATTATGAAACAAGATGCAGTGCAACTTTCAACTATTGTAATTTCGGTTCCGTATGGAACGCAAACAAAGGAAACATTTACAGGAGCAATGTCTGTTGTGCCTTCGGAACAATTTGCGTCAACACATGAGGCAAGTTTTGATAGGGTATTGCAAGGAGTGGTGCCTGGTGTCCAATTAACAGGTGCTTCAGGATTGCCGGGCTCTGCTGCCGAAATACAATTACGAGGTGTGGGGTCTATTGCCGCTGGAAATCAGCCTCTTATTGTAATAGATGGCGTGCCTGTGTTTTCGGGACAATGTACACAAGCCACGGCGTCTCCTGGAATTTTATCTACTATAAATCCAAGCGATATTGATAATATTTCGGTATTAAAAGATGCTTCGGCAACTTCTTTATATGGCTCTCGTGCGTCTAATGGTGTTATTTTAATTACTACAAAAGCAGGAAAAAAGGGAAAACAATCATATTCTTTTTCAACTACGCAAGGATTAGGATATGTGGTTGCAAATAATTTTTCGCTGCTTTCTGCGGCACAATACAAGGATTTGCAGGCAGAAGCTATGCGTAATGCGGGTATGAACGAAACTGATATTGTTTTTGCACAACAAGCTGATACCGCTTCTGTGTCGTGGTTTGACGAAGTATTTCGCCCTGCATATTATCAAAATTATGAATTTATTGCAAATGGAGGTAATGAGCAGTCGCGATATTACATTTCTACTTCTTACAAAAATGAGGAGGGTATTGTGAAAAATACTGATTTAACTCGATTTTCTTTAAGATTGTCGGTTGATAATACAGTTTCAAAAAAACTTTCGTACGGACTGCGTCTTTCACCTTCATATACTACACAAAATCTTACCGAAGAACCTGGTGTTCTTTCGAGTCCTGTTACCAGCGTGTTCCTTGCACCACCAACTACAGCTGTGTTGCGTGGAAATGAATATAATTTTTCGAATAATTTTTATAATCCTGTCGGAAGTATTCATCTGAATCAAAATTCGGCAAATACTACTCGAATACTTGCAAATGCGTATGTAGATTATGAAATTTTGAAAAATCTTACTTTTAAAACAATTGCACAAATTGATAATATTTCTATTGATGAATATATATACCGTCATCCGCTTACGCCCGATGGCTCTTTGGTTGCTGGAATAGGGGAGTTGTTTGCAAATAAACGAACAACGCTTACAAGTTCATCTACACTACGATATTTACGAAGTTATGCAAATGTGCATAATTTTGAAATTTTAGGAGGATTTGAAACAGAATCTGCTGTTCAAAATTCTTCAAATATGAAAGCTTCAAACATGCCATTTTCTGGTGTAAATAGTTTGCATGCTGCTTCAAAATTAGAACAAATAAATTCCTATTCACAAGAGGAAGCTTTGTTGTCGTTTCTTACAAATGCACAATATAATTACAAAGCAAAATATTATGCCAGTGCAAGTTATAGAACTGATGGTTCTTCAAAATTCAGCCCGAATAATAGATGGGGACATTTTTGGTCGCTTGGTGGTTCGTGGATTATAAGTCATGAAAATTTTATGCAAGATTTTACAAAAATCAGCTTTTTAAAATTACGAGTAAGTTACGGAACCTCTGGTAATTCTGATATACGTAATTATGCATATATGAACTTATATGGATTTGGAAATAATTATCTTGATTTGCCGGGAACAAGTCCTTTGCAAAAAGGAAATGATGATTTGAGTTGGGAAAAAAATAAAAATATAAATATTGGGCTTGATATTGAGTTTTTATCGCGTTTTACAGCATCGGTGGAATTGTATCATAGAAAAACGTACGATTTATTATTAGATGTGCCAATTAGTATGACAAGTGGATATTCGTCTCAAATTCAAAATGTTGGTGCTCTTATAAATAAAGGTTTTGAGGTGAGTGCCGAAGCAAAAATAATAGAAAAAACTGCTTTTTCTTGGTCAAGTACGCTAACGTTTGCAGCTAATAAAAACATAATTGACGAGTTATATACGCCTGGGAAACAAGATACTATTGTGCAAGGAACAAAAATTAGAACAGAAGGAAAACCCTTGCAAAGTTTTTATCTCCCATATTGGGCAGGAGTTAATTCTGCCGATGGCTCTCCAATGTGGTACGATGCTAATGGAAACCTTACGCGCGATTATAATAAAGCTGCATATGTTATACCCGGAAGTGCTGACCCTAAATTTACGCTTGGTTTGTTGCAAAACATTCGCTACAAACAGTTTCGTTTTAACGCATTTGTATATGTAAACTATGGAAATTTAATTTTTAATCAACTTGCAACAGACTTAATTTCTGATGGTGCAATTATGGGAAAAAACCAATCGGCAGCGCAATTAGATAGATGGCAAAAACCCGGAGATATATCACTCCATCCAAAAGTAATACAAAATAATGCTGCTCATGGTAATGAATTTTCTACACGCTATCTTGAAGATGGTTCTTATATTCGATTGAAATATATTAATGTAGAATATATAATTCCTCCTACATTTTTGCAACAACGAGCTATTTCTCAATGTGTGCTCACATTTCAAATATCAAATGTGTGGGTTTGGTCGCATTTTAGTGGCATGGATCCAGAAACCAGAAGCAATGGCGTGTATTATTATGATTATCCAAAACAACGTTTATATACCTTAGGAGTCAAAATCAATTTTTGATTTGCACCATTTATACTACTTCAATAATATAATTATTTTTTCTGCCCCGTTGCACTAAAATATATGTGTTGTTGAGTGTGTGTGCGTGTGAAATTACATCATTTATATCAGTAATTTTGTTTTTATTAACACTTACACCTCCTCCTTGAATCATTTTACGAGCTTCGCCTTTACTTGGAAAAATATTTGTTTCTACAGCAAGCAAATCAATAATTGGAATACCAGAATTAATTTTTTCCGAAGCAATTGTAAATGTTGGAACGCCTTCAAAAACTGCTAAAAATGTTTTTTTAGGTAATTTACTTAAAGATTCTGTGGTTCCTTGTCCAAATAATATTTGTGTTGCTTCAAGTGCTAATTCATATTCTTGTTGCCCGTGAACCATGCATGTAATTTCTTGTGCAAGACGTTTTTGGAGCAATCGTGTGTGAGGTGCATTTTGATGTTCTGCAATTAATGTGTTAATTTCTTGTTTTTGTAACAAGGTAAAAATTTTAATATATCGTGCTGCATCTTCGTCAGAAACATTGAGCCAAAATTGGTAAAATGCGTATGGCGATGTTCTTTCAGGGTCTAACCATACATTACCCGATTCTGTTTTGCCAAATTTTGTGCCGTCAGATTTTGTAATAAGCGGACATGTGAGAGCAAAGGCATCTCCACCTTCTTTTCTTCTAATTAATTCAGTACCAGTGGTAATATTTCCCCATTGATCTGAACCGCCCATTTGAAGTTTGCAATTATGCGTTGTGTATAAATGTAAAAAATCAAATCCTTGTACTAATTGATAGGTAAATTCAGTAAATGAAAGCCCTTGTTTTGCATCTTCTCCTAAGCGTTTTTTTACAGAATCCTTGCTCATCATATAATTTACCGTGATATGTTTTCCTATATCGCGAATAAAATCAAGAAATCCGAACGATTTCATCCAATCAAAATTATTTACAATTTCTGCTTTATTTGGTTGCTCGGTTTCAAAATCAAGAAATTTTGAAAGTTGATTTTTCAAGCACTCTTGATTATGACGTAATGTTTTTTCATCGAGTAAGTTACGTTCTTGTGATTTTCCACTGGGGTCGCCAATCATTCCTGTGGCACCGCCAATAAGTGCAATTGGTTTATGTCCGCAATTTTGAAAATGTTTAAGCATCATAACGCTTACTAAATGTCCAATGTGGAGAGAATCTGCTGTTGGGTCAATGCCTACGTATGCTGCGGTTAATTCTTTTTGTAATTGTTCTTCGGTACCTGGCATCATATCGTGTATCATGCCTCGCCATTGTAGTTCTTGTACAAAGTTCATTTTAAATTTTTTGAGCAAAGATAGAAAATTGTTTTTTGATTTTTGAATAACTGAAGCATTTAAACATGTGGTAAACTGATTCTAAAAACTGTGCCTTTATTAATTTCAGAGTTTTTTACAAAAATCTTTCCATTATGATACTCTTCAATTATTCGTTTTGCTAAGCTTAAACCTAACCCCCACCCACGTGTTTTTGTAGAAAAGCCCGGTTTAAATATTTGTGAAAACATGTTACGTTGCATTCCTTTTCCACTGTCTTCAACATCAATAGTAACATATTTTGAAGTTGTTGAAATATAGATTGTTATGTTTCCAACTCCTTCCATAGCATCTATGGCATTTTTACAAATATTTTCTATAACCCATTCAAACAAAGAAATATTGAGAGGCACTTTTATATTTTTTTCTAAGGCTGAAATTGAATATGAAATTTTTGAAGAACTGCGTTGTTTCATATATTCAATAGCGTGATATATAACCGTATAAATATCTTCAGTTTGTACATGAGGTTTTGAACCAATTTTAGAAAATCGCTCGGTAATTGTTTGCAATCGTTGAATGTCTTTATTGAGTTCATATACAATTTCTTTGTCTATATTTTGCTGTTCTAATAGCTTTATCCAAGCCATAAGCGACGAAATTGGAGTCCCCAACTGATGTGCAGTTTCTTTTGACATGCCCACCCAAACTTGATTTTGTTCGTATTTTTGTGATGAACGAAATGCGTAATATGTTAATATAAGAAGCGAAAGACTTATAAGAATTAAAATATACGGATAGTAGGTAAGACGCGTAATAAGTAAAGAATCTTCGTAAAAAATATAGCTTACAATTGCATTGTTGTTGGTAATGGCAATAGGTACATTGTATTCGCTCATTTCTTGAATAGTCTGTTCTAAATTTTGAGGATTTGCAATTCTATTTGGATTTAAATTGCCGTATGCAATTACTGTGGTAGAATCTGCCGAAGTTATTAAAACAGGAACCGAAACAGAATTTTTAACAACTTCTTCAATAAACGAACGAACCATATTATTCATAACATCTTGTAACTCTGAAAACAAACGAGAATCGGTATAGTATAAATAATTTATAGGCTTATTGTCGTATGTAATTGGAATGGGCGGATATTTTGCAAAATAAGAACGAATTGAATCGGGCATTTGCGTCCCAATTTCTAATGAAAAATCACTATTAATACTTGCAATTATTTTGTCGTGTGAATCGGTAAGAATTATGGGGATATTTTTATTGCTTCGAAGTATTTTTAGTAAAAAAGTTAAAAAATCAGGATTGTTTTCTTTTAAAATTAAATGTTGAGCTTCAGACCAAATTTCGGCTTTGGTACGTTCGTCAAGAGCGAGTTTTTCAAATAAATTGTTTGTGTAATCAACAAGTGCATAGCGGCGTTGCACAGCTTCAGCCCATAACATTACTTGTTTTCGTTCATCAGATTTAATATTTGAAATGGTGTTGTTGAGCAAATAAATAAATACACCTACAATTACAATTGCAAGTGAAAATACAAGGATTTTAATTTTATATTTTTGGCGATACTGCATGTGTCGTTAATCGTAGTGAATTTGAAAATCTGTTTGAATAGGCTTTTCTTTCTCTTTTTTATCTTCGGGAGTATCTGTTTTTTGTAAAATCTCACGCCAGTCATCTCGTTGTCGTTCAACACTTTGCTTTACTTGTTGTATTTGAGTTTTAAAATCAAAATCAATAGAAAAAGCATCGGCATTTCCTATAATTTTTAAAGGAACAAGCATAGTTCCATCGGGATTTTGTTCAATTTCACCAAAATCTTCTATTTTGTTATTTTTTTTGAAACGATTTGAGAGTGTCGATTTCATATTAATTATCATATAATATGCAAAATTATTTGAAAGTGAATGTTTGCCACCAACAACCATTTCAAATGCGTTTGATGAAATATCCATATTTGGAATAAATAAGGTGTCGTTTGCTATTTTAATAGTGTTTTTTAATTCTTTAAATTTTACTGTTTTAAATTCTTCTACTTTAAGTTTTTTGCCAATTTCAACAAATGGTTCAAAATCATTAATGCTGCCGTCTGCAACATGAACATTAGCAATAACATCCATAAAAGGATACAGAATGTTCCACGCGGTGTCAAATATAATTTTATATTGAATTCCACTTGTAATATTTCCAGAAATTTGCTCTTTTGTTAAAAATGTTTGTTCAAAATCATGAAATGTTTTAAATAATTCTTTACCCGAAACTTGTGTGAGATTTGCTGTACCTGTGCAAACAATAGTATTATTTGGTTTATATTCAACCAAAGTATTACCCTCACCAGAACCACCCATTGTGCGTAGTTTCCAGTTTTTTATAAAATATTCGTTTTCTGAAAAGTGAATATCACACGTAAGATTTTGTGCTTTATATATATCATACACACCATAATTTGTAGAAAAATGAATGATGCCATAGTGCTCTGTAGTGCTTGGAGTATCGGGTAATGAATCATAATGTGCCACAAATGGATTTGCGTTTAATGATTCAATAAATGCAGTGAGATTGTATTGTACGCGTTGGTGCGGAATAAAAAACGATGCAAGAAAATTTGAAATTGTGCCTGATAATTCAAACGGACTGTTTTGTAATTTTCCTGTTACATTATTAATAGTAATAGTGTGATTATTTGCTTGAATATTTCCCGAAATGTTTGAAAATGTATAGGGCGAATTAGAAGGCGATTCAATGGAAACAGATTCTAAATTACATGAAATATCACTTTGTGTTGAGGTGAAAAATGAATTATTAATAGAATTCCATGCCGATAGTTTGCCTTTCCAATGTATATCGGCATCTGTTTTTCCAGAACGTGTATATCCCTCGGTATCAATAAAATCATGTATAATTTCTGTGTTTCCTTGTAATTTTCCATCAATTTCTAATTCTGGATTTCCAAAATTTAAAACAGATACAATACCGTTAAATTTGTTTTTTTTGTATGCACAATTTACAGATGCTTTTTGTAATGAGTACTGATGTATGTTAGCAATAGAATTACTTGAAATTGTTCCTTTGCTTGCAAACGTAATTTTTTCGTTGTTGTATATAAAACTACCATTTTCAAGGGAGTATTGTGTAGATAATTGTGGGCTGTTTTTTGAATTGAGTGCCCCTGTAATATTTCCCGAAAACTGCACAGTACTTTGCACAGCATACGTTTGTAAATATGCCGCAATATCAGAATCTATTTTGTTTGAAAAATCGTGAAGATTTGTAATTTTTGATGAAAACTGTAACGTAAGCATATTTGTAGGCAATGCAATTGTTCCATCAAGGGCTGCTTTAAAATCAGGATTAGAAACAGAAAGAGTGTTGATATGAAGAGTATTGTCTTGTTTTTGAAGATTCAATTCTATTTCTAATGATGTTTTTGGAAGATATGAATACGAATGTATTTGTAAATTTTCGTGTACCACCCGTGCCGACGCTTGTAGTTTAAATCCGTCAGATTTAAGTGCTCCCGAAATATGAGCATGTGAAAAAAATATATGCTCATGTAGCTGAGAACTTGCATCATGCAATTCGATGCGAGTCTGTTTTATAATAATTTTTGATATATCTACAAATGTGTTATTTTCAGATTCTTCATCACTTTCTTTTATAAACATCATGTTATGTTTCCCTTTTTTGTCGAAAAACATGGAAATATGAGCGTCAAATAATTTTATTTCTTGCACAATAAAATCTTCCTGCAAAAAATCAAAAATATTAAATGCCAAGCCAATTATTGTTGCAGTAACGGCTGTGTCGGTGTTTTGTGTTTGAAAATCAGATTTATTATAGCTGTCTGTGGAAAGAGCTACCACATTGTGCAATTGAATTGTTGTGTTTGGAAAACTTCTAAAAAACGATAAATTAATTTTTTCGATAGTTATTTTGCCTTGAATTTGATTGCTTAACTCATCGGTAACAAATTGAATAATTTTATCTTGATATATATACGATATTATGCTTGTTGCAACAATAAAAAAAGCAATGATTCCAATGCACCAAACAATAATTTTTTTACCAATTCTTTTAAGGTTCATATTCAAAGCAATTGTAAATTAAACACTTAAAATGTTGAATTATAAAACGAATTTTATCTGCTTTTTGTATCTCATCTTTTGCAAAATACGGATATATTTAGTTTTTAACGTTTTATTTTACACCTACTACTATTTCTGCCAATTCAGTATCAAGATATGTATTTGTATTTGTTTCGCTATCCCAACCACGAATGCCAAAAAGCCCTTTGTAATCCCATGCTGTGTATGCAATAGAATGTTTTTTAAACACAGACACAATGTCGCGATAGTATTGAAGTCTATGCTCTCGTTTTACATAAGGCAGAGCACCAAACTCACCGCAATATAGAGGCAAACCTAATTCTTGAGCTTTTTCTAAAGCAGGTTTAAAAATGGTTTCAAAAGTTTCAGGTCCATATGCATTTTTCCCATCTTCGAATCCTCGAAAACCTGGATATTTATTTTTGTTTTTTTCGTATGTTTCTTCAGAAATTATAATTCCAGGATACGAAACACTATCGTCAAAATCACTAAATTCTGTCCAATTAGCTTTATAATGCGTAAATAAAATAGGGTCGTAATTATGCATACTTAATACTAAATTTGTATCGTTTTCGGGCACACGAAGTGCAGGAAATGTTGCGGCAATTTGCCAATTATTTGACCCAATAAAAATTATTCTTGTTGGTTCTTGTTCGCGAATAACTGCAACGCCATGTGCAACAAGTGTATTCCAATCTTCAGGATTTTCGGCAACCGCTTCGTTTAATAATTCATATGCAACCATATGGGTAGGAAAGCGTTTGAGTGTATCAGAAAGTTCTTGCCACAAGGAATAAAAGTGTTCTTGTTCTTTTGGGTCAGAAAAAAGAGTATTTTCTCCACCTTCATTTCCTGCATTAAAATAAAAACTTCTAATAATATGTAAATCAACAATTACACGAATATTATATTCTAAACACCATTCAATAGCATGAGTAAGATAGCTAAATGCTTCAGAAATAGGGGTTCCGTCTTCGTTCCACATTTCTTTTTCATCAATAGGTATGCGAATATGATCAAAACCCAAACTATCAATTAATTGCACATCGGCTTTGGTAAAAAATGTTGCACGGTCCGAAAAACCATATACTTGAGAAAGCCAGTGACTAATATTTACTCCAGCGGTAATTTCAAAAGTATCAGGAGTTGTTTCTACTTTTTTTTCGGGTGAAGAGCAAGCGAATAAAAACATGCAACTTGCAATAGATAACAGTTTTTTGTAATTCATTGTATGTGTTTTAGTTAGTTATATTATTAAGTATAGAGTAAAGATATAAAAAAATACTATTCTTTTATAAAATGCACAACTTCTGATGTATTATTTTTATATGTAATTTTTAAAATATACACGCCCGGAACCAAATTTTGTGTGCTAATATAAAAAGGCATTTCTATTGATTCAAAACAATATATTTGCACACCTTGTATAGTTTGTAGCTGTATGTTTATAATAGGATTTGGTGCATTAAGCGTAATGTAATTTGCACAAGGATTTGGAAATATGTACGCTGTGTTTTGGATAGATGCTATTTTTGTGTGCGTATCAACATAATTGCTGCGAATTGCATCGTATGTATTGTTTTTTGATTCAATTTTTTGTGTAAGTATTGCCACTACGCACAATAGAGAATAGGAGTCAAATTCTCCTATATATGTAGTGATATCTGGAGTAAGTTCTGTAATTTCAATAAGATTATCAGGCGTATTTCCTGCAAAAATTTTATATGCATTCACATCTGCTCCAATATATGGAGTCCATGTAAGTTTCGTTTGATTATTATCAGCATTTTCAATTTGTAAAAACAATGCAGTATGTGGAGTTGATAATTCTGATTCTTGATTACAGATGTCAACGGTAGAAATAGCAAATTGATTATCTGTTTGAGTAGGTGTGTAATGTGCAATATTATAAAATGATTCAGAAGAATAGGGAACATGGGCAATTGAATTAAATGTTCCTAAGTTGTTTGAGTAGATGTTGGTATATTGAATATGCGGAGCTTCTGGGTGTTCCCAAGCAATATGCATGTTTTCGCCTAATTCATCGTTTGTTACAAGCAAAAGATTTGGTTGAGAAAGTTCGTGTTTTGTAAATGTAACCGAAATATCTTGCATATATGTTTCGGAATTATCAGATATTTCTAAAACAAAACTATCTGTAAAATTTTCACACACTGTTTTTGGTGTTATTGTGAGAATGTTGTTTTGTATGTTTACGTTGATATTATTATTAGGTGAATTTTGCACAGAAAAAAGAGGAATATCACTGCCGCTATAAAAATCATGCATAAGAGGTATTGTAATATTTTGTTGTTCTAATGACATTGCAATATCGGGCACATCAAACATTGTGCGGTTTCCAATACTTACATTTCGTATATATATTTTTTTGTGAGAATGTAAACTTCCTGTATTTTGAGGGTCTAGTATAAGTTCTATTCCAATAATTCGAGAAGAATCTAATGTGTGTATTGGATTTCGTTCGTTTTCATTGTTTCTGTTCCACCATGTGGTTTTGTATATATCATCTATATATTGTACGCTACTATCTGCAATAATACTTGTATCCCATGCTAATTTTACTGTAACCCATTTTTCGTTGTTTTCTATATCAACACCTCCTTGTGTCTGTAACACAGTTGTTTGTGGCGATACTCTATTGCTCACTTTGTCGTTTATATCAATTAAATTTGCTTTAATAGTTACATTGGCATTTGCTTGCATTTGAAACTGAATCATGCGCTGTTCTGGTTTAGAAAGATTAACCGTTGTGCCAATTATTGTATCGTGTGGAATTGTGATTCCGTTAAAATCGGTGGTAAAATAATTATCTGTTGTTCCAGTTTTTGAACTCATATCTAATCGAATTGCTTCGGTATTATTTGGGAATGTGGTGTTTGTAAAATCAATTTCAAACACATTATTTTGCCATGTGTTGGTATATTGAATCCCTTGCGGAATATCTTTTTGCATAAATGGCGAATAGCTTGCAAACACTGCTGTTCCATCGATATTTTCTGTCATATCATATACCTGCCAATGGTTGTTTTTATCGTGTGCACCAATGGTAACATTGCGAATATATATTGTTTTTTCTTGTAGTGCCGTTCCAAAATAACTTGGATTCACAAACATATAAAATCCAACAATTCTTGAAGAATCTATTGCATGAGAAGCGTTACGCAATCCAACATTTGAACGATTCCACCACGATGAAGAAACATTATCATGCATATTTCCCCATTCTCCGTTTGCTTTTATGTCAGGATCCCATGCAAATGTAATTGTTTGCCATTTTGAGTCGTCAGAAATATTTACAGAGCCATTTGTTGCGGGAATAGATACAATTGTTTCAGATGATTTTTTTCCTTCTATATCAATTAAAGACCCAAGAATAAATATTTGCTCAGCACATTGAATTTCAAATTGAACCATTCGTTGTTTTTTTTTTGACATATTTACATGATATCCAGATGCAGTTGCATGATTTACAGCATTTCCATAAATATCATGTATAAAACGATTACTTGTGTCGCCTTCCCAATGAATAGTATTAAATTGTAATGCTGGCCAAAGCGAATTGTCTGCAGGTTTTGTGTAAATTACTTCAAGTACACTGTCATCTACCCACGAGTAGGTATATGCATTTTCTGTAGATTGACTAATATTTTGTTGTGTTGCGTGTATATATGCATTATTAAACAAAGGAATAGAATAAATAGCTGTTGTTGTATGATGCACGTCCCAAATAGAATCTACATATTGAGCATTTACAGTTAGCACACTCCATAGTAAGATGCATACGCTATATACATATTTCATAGTAATTAAAAATAATCGTTTATAGAAGTATACTCTTTTTTTATTTTATAGATTCAAAAAAGGTTCAGGAAATCGAATGCCAAGTATAATTTCATGAGAACCGAACGAATCTTTTCTTAGATTTGAATATGTTATATCATATGCATATGCAAAATACATGGTTTTTTGATAATTATATCCAATTAAAAGAGTTACTGCATCACTTGTTCTTATTCCTATTCCAGCCCATGCTGTTTTATTGTACACAGCTCGTGCACTTGCCTCTACTTGTAATGGTGTAAGAGCTGCTTTTCGAATTACTACTGTTGGTTCAAATGTAAAGCCGTAGCTAAGTTTATATATATAGCCAGCCATGATACTATAATGACTTTTTAATCGACTTATAGTGTTTTTTGCAGCATTTGCATCTTCAATTAATTCAATTTTATTATTAAATAATTGATCTACTGCAATTCCTCCAAAATAATCTTTTGATTTTATGTATATTCCAGCAGTTGCATCGGGTCGAATATAAGAATATTTCGCAAAGTCAAAATTCACTTCTTCTTGTAAAGCAGTGAGAGAAGTTGCATCAACTTTATAATTTATAAGTCCTAAATTTAATCCGAATGAAATATTAGTTCGTGCGTCAAGTGCTATTCTGTATGCATACGCAGCATATGCTCCAAATTTAGAAAATGCACCGTGTGTGTCTTTATATATCATGCCGCCCCATCCCATAGAGAGATTTTCGAGATTTCCATGAACGCTATATGAGGTAGTAGAAGGAGCATCTTGAATACCAAGAAATTGATATCGTTTATTTATTTGTGTTTTTAGAAAATCATCGGTTCCCGCAACAGCTGGATTGCACGCAAAATCATGTAACATATATAATGAGTACAATTGTGTTTGTTGTGCCGATATTCCGGTAGCAAAAAGTATTAATATGGCAAAAAATAGTTGTTTCATTATAATCAAATTAATATAAAATTGATATTGTACCTGCTTTTGGCGGGGTATTATGTTTGTCGTTATATTCAATTAAATAATAGTATGAACTAACAGGTAAAAGTTTTCCGTTTTTATTTGTACCGTCCCATGGGTTTTCAAAATATGTTGATGAATTTTCAAAAACTTTAACACCCCATCTATTATAAATAGTAACTTTTGCATCTGGACACATGTGTAAATATGGAATAACCCATGTATCATTATATCCATCACCATTTGGAGTGAGAACATTTGGCGTAAAAGAATTTTCATACACATTTACCATTACATGAGCTTTTTCAATACATCCATGTGTGGTTGTAGCGGTTGCATAATAATATGTTGGCGTTTTTGCAGGTATATATAAACCATAATATCCCGATTCAACATATTTTGCTTCGTTTGTAATGGTATCGGGTATTTGCCCTTGTTTTTCTTTGGTTTTGTCTAATGATTCCCATGCAATTGAAACAATGCCGTCTTCATCAGCAGATTTATAAACATACCAAGGAGTAGGTATTGGATTTATAAGAAATGCTTCATTTTTAATAGCAAAAACAGAATCTTCGCCAACATAATTATCAAATACATCAACTACTTCAATTTTAAAATCAAGTGAATCATAATGACTTATCTCAAAATCACTTATTGGCGACGAGCAACCATCAAGCAAGTATTGTACTTGTATTAATGATTTGTCGGCATAATATTTTGATAATGGTTTTGCCCAAATATAATTATTTGTTTTTTGAGAAAGAGAAGAATGTATATTATCAGCAATACTTTCCCAAGTATATGTTACACTTTCATTTGCAGGCACGTATCCATGTGAATATATGGCATTTGCATGAGCCTCAAGTCGAATAGAATCACCTAAACAAATAGACCCCATGTCAAACAGAGGTTCTCCAGCTTTTGAAATACGAGTTGATAATGAAACAAGTGGATCAACAGAACCTGCTACAAATGTATTTTCACATCCGTTTGTATGTGTAAAAGAAACAGTGTATTCTCCAGCAATTAAGTTACTTGCTGTAGATGTATTTTGATTTTTGCTATCATTCCAAAGAATAGAGTATGCTGAAAAATCACTAATTGTGTCAAAGTTTGAATTGTCTAAATAATCTCCTTTTTTTGTAACAATGTGGGTTACAATTATTTTTCCATCAGCTGTGTTTGTTTCAAGTTCTTGATTTGTATAAAAACCACAATGCGTGTGGGTAATTCCTGTATTAATACTTTCAACAACAAGCGGATAGGTGTAATTTGTAAATTCGTTTGAACAAATACCTAAAGAGTCTTCAATTCTAAATACATACGAGCCAGCTGCAAGTCCAGATTTTGTAATATTTGTTGTCCCATCATAGAATGTGAAATTTGTAGGAGCATCGTGCCAGCTAAATTTATAGGGAGGATTGCTTCCAATAATTGTATCAACACGAATTTCCCCTGTGTGAGATTGTGAACTACAGCCTGTTTCGGTAACAGTAAATGATGCGGTAATTTGAGGAGGTTCCGATAAGAAATACGATACAGTATCACTTTCGCATCCTCGCGAATCGCGTACATGTACATGTAAAGTTCCAGTTGGAATATTTTTTATATCCAAACTTGTAGAAGCTTGTTCTATAGAATCTAATGTCCATGTAAAATTATATCCAGGATGTCCACCCGATACATATGCTCGAACATCACCAGTTTCCCCAAAACAGTATATTGAATGAATTTCTGTGAATTCAAATTTCATAGTGTCAGGATTTGTGAGTTTTGAAAATTCATATGAAACGAGGCAGTTTCTTGAATCTTTTACACTTACCGTATAAACTCCTTGTGCTAAATTTGTGGCAGTAGGTTCATTTAAAGTTGTTTCATGCTGCCAAGAATAGGTAAATGGAGCATATCCGTTATTTGTTCCAACTTCTAATGTTCCGTCAGAATCTCCAATACATGATATTAATCCTCGTTGTTTTTCAAACAAACTAAAATTTGAAACATCATCAACTTTTGCACTATCTTTAACAATACAGCCATTTCCGTCAGTAATAATAATTCCTATATATTCTGGATACGCATTTGTGAGTGTAGATGAAAGTGTGCCATCTTCCCATGCATAAGAAATTGGTTCAACTCCATTAAGAATTTCTACGTGCATTTGTCCTGTTGAGTCTTTACAATATGATGGCATATCGGTAATAAAGAATCG
>JAAYPM010000064.1 GCA_012519815.1 Bacteroidales bacterium | reverse complement strand
CTCCTGCATACGAGCCATATACAGCAACATTTGAAATATATGAAAAACCCATATCAACTAAATCTTCGTATGAGATTTTGTATATCCCCGATTTTTGCACCCTTATTTTTGCCCATTCTCCTGTACGTAAGACAGATTGAGCAAACATATAACTGCTAAAATGTAAGCACAGAAAAAAAACAAAAAGATTTTTTAACATCGAAATAAAGAAAATATTTGTTAAATATATACGTATTATTATAATGTATAGTATTTTTGAGGCTTTAAAAATAACAAATAATTGAAAAAGTTTTCACATAAATATTATTTACTTGTAATCGTTTTTATGTTTGTTAACAATATTTTTGCACAAAATACTGATTTTACGCAATTTCATACAAATCGTTTATATACAAATATTGCATTTGCAGGCATGCAACAATGTCCTCAATTATACACCTCGTATCGCACAAAACACACAGAACTCGAAGGGGGATATGTGTCAGCATTTGCTTCTGTTGATGGATATATTTCAATGTTAGAGGGAGATGTGGCAATAAAAATTTTGCATGATATTCAGCAAAACATATTACATTCTACGGGGACTATTATGTCGTATGCAAAAGAATATAAATTACGCAAACATTTGTTTCTGAAAGCAGCTCTTGGAGCAGGATTTACCAATAATTCATTATTTAATTCCCAATTGGTGTTTTCCGATATGCTCCATCCTTTATATGGTATTGTAAAAGAATCTGATGAAAATAAAATCGCAAATTCTCAAATGTTTTTTGATAGTGAATTAGGTTGTTTGGTATATAATATGAATTTTTATGCGGGACTTTCGATTAAGCATTTAAATCATTTTTTTTCGTATGCGAGAAATAAGAATATACCCTATGTCCCCGTTTTTTCAGCACATGCAGGTACTGAATTTTCAAATTCAAAAGGATTTGAACGCAAAGGAGCCATTTGGTTTTATCCACATTTAAATGTAACTGTTTCTCGGCTAAGCTCGTATATCCAAAGTAACATGATTGTAATGCTTAGTCAATTACAAACAGGAATAGGGTACAGACAAAATTTTCCTATTAGTAATGAAACTTTTGTGATTTTTGTTGGATTTGTAGAAAAAAAGTATAAATTTGCATATAATTGCGATGTTGAAATAAAATCAAAAATTGGTGGAAATTTTAAAACGCATGAAATTTCATTTACATATCAATTTGATTGTATAGGAAAAAGAAAAAAACAAAGTGCTGTTAAAGCACCAGGATATTAAAAAAGAAGCGTGTAGTATTAACTAAAATAAATAAAGTTATGAAGATTCAAAATCTATTTATTTATTCTCTAATAGTAGGAATATTTATAATAAGTGCATGTTCAGATGAGGTGTCATCAACAACAGGATGGAATTATAATGATTCTAGTAATGGAGGTTTCCAAAAATATGATGATTATTATGAGCAGGAAACTGGTCCGGGATTAGTATTAGTTGAAGGTGGTTCTTTTATGATGGGAGGTGTACAAGAAGACGTAATGTACGATTGGAATAACCTTGCTCGTAAAGTTTCAGTTTCTTCTTTCTATATGGACGAAACGGAAGTTCGTAATATTGATTATCGTGAATACTTGTATTGGATTACTCGTGTGTTCGCTGATAATCCATACGTATATTGGAAAGCTTTGCCTGACACTTTAGTTTGGCGTAGCAAATTGGCGTATAATGAGCCGTATGTGCAGCATTATCTTCGTCACCCAGCATATCAAAATTATCCTGTGGTAGGAGTTAATTGGTTGCAAGCAAATGACTATTGTATTTGGAGAACTGACAGGGTAAACGAACGTATTCTTATACGTGAAGGTATTTTAAATCAAAACCCAGACCAAATTGGTGAGGAAAACTTTAACGTGGAATCATATATGAAAGGCTTATATGAAGGTAGTGTAAAACAAAATCTTCATGATTATAATCCTAATAATGATGAACGTATTGTACGTGAAGAAGATGGAATTATTTTACCAAAATATAGACTCCCAACCGAAGCTGAATGGGAATTTGCTGCTCTTTCAATTATTGGCAACTCTGTTGACGAACGTATATACGAACGTAAAATGTACCCATGGAACGGACATCAAATGAGAAATCCAAATGTACGTGATAGAGGTAAAATGATGGCGAACTATACTCGTGGTCGTGGTGACCAAATGGGGGTTGCTGGACGTTTAAATGATATGGCTGACATTACTGCTCCTGTGTTATCATACTGGCCAAATGATTATGGATTATATTGTATGGCTGGTAATGTGAATGAGTGGGTGTTAGATGTATATCGTCCAGTTTCATTTGAAGATGTTGATGAATTTAGACCATTCCGTGGTAATGTGTTCGAAAAATATCAATTAGGTGATGACGGACCCGGTTCGTTTGCAGAACGTGATTCATTAGGACGTATGGTTAAAGAACCTGTAACGCCACAAGATGCGTTTGGTAGAATGAATTATAGAAAAGCTGATAATATTAATTACCTTGATGGTGATCAATTGTCAAGTATTCATTATAAAGATGAAATTGATACAACATCTGCTTCTGGGAAAATGCGTTTAAATCAATCTAACTTAGTGTATCAACAACAAAACCTTGATTGGGATAATGATTATGTTTCATATGAAAATAATGAAAAAATAGAAAAACATGATCAACTATACGCTTCCGAAGGTTGGTTTACTCTTATAAATGACCACTCTCGTGTGTATAAAGGAGGTAGCTGGAGAGACCGTGCATATTATTTGTCTCCCGGTTCTCGCAGATTCTTAGATGAAAAGAAAGCAAAAGATGATTTAGGATTCCGTTGTGCAATGACACGCGTTGGTAGTCCTTCTTCTTTTAAATAAAATTTTTTATATTGTTAATAATAAGCCCCTTTTGGGGCTTTTTTTTTGAGTATGCGTGTACAAGATTTTTATGAACAAATATTTGTTCACTTCCCCAAAATTTCAATTGATTCAAGAAATGTATCTCATAATGTGCTTTTTTTTGCATTAAAAGGTGCACGATTTAATGGAAATGAGTATGCATTATTAGCTCTTGAACAAGGTGCTGCGTATGCAATTGTTGACGATGAGTCTATTGTAAACACACACGTAATTTGTGTGCCTGATGTTTTAATTTTTTTACAACAATTAGCTGCATATCATAGAGAACAAACCAATATTCCTATTATAGCTATTACAGGTACAAATGGAAAAACTACAGTAAAAGAACTTGTAGCAACGGTGTTGTCGCAAAAATATTCTGTAACATACACACAGGGAAATTTAAATAATCATATTGGGGTGCCTTTAACTGTTCTGTCTATTTCGCAAAATACCGATATTGCGGTAATAGAAATGGGAGCAAATCATATGGGAGAAATTGCATTCTTATGTGATATTGTGAAACCTAATTTTGGTATTATTACCAATGTCGGGAAAGCTCATTTAGAAGGATTTGGTAGTTTTGAAAATGTTGTGTCAACAAAAACAGAATTGTATAAAAGTGTTGCACTCCAAAATGGAAAACTGTTTGTTGATGCTGATAATGCAATTTTAATGGAGGCTGCTAAAAATATACAATCAAAAATTTTATATTCAACACAATCTCGCTCGGTATATGCATACGCTATCCCTAAACACGATGGTGTTTGTGCTGCATTTGATTTTTATTCAGATTCGTCTTGTGTTTCTGTGCAATCTCAATTGTTTGGGGAATATAATAGTAAAAACATGCTTGCTGCTGCCACAATTGGTCGTTTTTTTGATGTGCCATTTGAGAAAATAGCGTATGCTTTGCAAAATTATACCCCCTCTAATAATCGCTCGCAAATAGTTAAAACTCAAAAAAATACTCTTATTCTTGATGCCTATAATGCGAATCCTTCAAGTATGAATGCTGCAATTACGTATTTTAATTCTGTGGTGTTTGAACCTAAAGGTGCTATTATAGGCGAAATGTTAGAACTTGGAGACGCTCACAATGAGGAACATGCAATTGTGCAAACATTACTTTTATCAAGTTCTGTTTCTTTTGTGTATTTTGTAGGTAATTGGCAACATACTAACGACCCACGTTGTAAGTTTTTTGCAAATTCTAAAGAACTATTTGTGTACTTGCGAAAACATCATGTGCAAAAATCTTTAATTTTAATTAAGGGCTCACGCGGTATAGCTTTAGAAAATGTTATAGAATTATTGTAATAAAATGTATTATTGGGGAATTACAATCCGCTTTTTTCTTAAAATGTATTTTTGAAATAATATGCTTTTGTTATGTATTTCTTTATGTTTTATGTGATTCTTTAAATTCTGTAATTTTTGTCTTTTTTCTTGTAGAGTTGGAATTGCCTTTTTGAAATCTTTATGAGCTTTCATAATTGCCTTGGCATTTTTTACATCTCTTTTTAACAAAAATCTGCACATGGCTACGTAATCTAAACAAATACGTGTTGCAATAATTCTTTTATAATTTGTGTAAAAGATGTTTTTATATAATAAAAAGAGATTGTTTCTGAAATTTAAATATGTTTTAAAAGGATTTTCCTTTGGCAATGTGCCGCCTCCTATATGATACATTGTTGCATGTGGATTATATTTTATTGTATATCCCGCATTTTTGAGTCGCCAACATAAATCAATTTCTTCCATATGTGCAAAAAAATCAGCGTCAAATCCTTCCATTTCATGGAAAATGTCACTTTTAATACAAAATGCTGCTCCTGTTGCCCAAAAAATTTCACATTCACTATCGTATTGTCCTTCATCTTTTTCTATATGATTGAACAAACGCCCACGGCAAAAAGGATATCCATATTTGTCAACAAATCCGCCTGCAGCACCAGCATACTCAAACATTGTTTTATTTGCAAATGATTTGATTTTTGGCATACAAGCCGCAGTGTTTTCTTCGTTTTTAAGCGTGTTAATAAGAGCTTGTGTCCACAAGGGAGTAACTTCTATATCTGTATTTAAAAGGATATAATATGTTGCATTAATTTGAGAAAGTCCTCTATTATATCCTTCTGCAAATCCATAGTTTTTATCAAGTTTTATAATACGAACCGAAGGATAGTTACTTTCAACATATTGCATGCTCTCATCAGTTGAAGCGTTGTCAATAATCCATATTTCTGTGTTTTCGTTTTCGGAATACTCTATCACCGTTTGTAAAAACTGCGACAAGAACTGTAATCCATTCCAGTTTAAGAGTACAACTGCAGCTTCAATCATTGTAACATTATGTTTGAAATTGTATGTAAAAATTCAGCGTAAACGTATGAGTTTGATGCAATTATTTCGGCATGAAACATATGTGTGTCGTTTCCTGAAAAATCAGATGTTTTTCCACCAGCATTTTCAACAAGTAAAATTCCTGCAGCAACATCCCATGGTTTTAATCCATATTCATAAAATGCATCAAATCTTCCACAAGCAACATAAGCTAAATCTGTTGCTGCAGAACCAAATCTACGGATACCTTGTGCGTTTTTCATGAAAAATTCCATTGTTTTTATAAACTCATTAAGTCGCAAAAAATCGTTGTATGGAAAGCCTGTTGCAATAAGTGAATTTGCAATACTTTTGTTGTTTGAAACATGAATTTGTTTTTTGTTACAGTATGCAGGAGCGTTTTCCCAAGTATAAAAACATTCATTTCTTCCTATTTCATATACAACGCCAAGTATTGGTTTATTGTTTTCGAGCAAAGCAACGCTTATAGCATGAGGATATACACCATGAATAAAGTTTGTTGTGCCGTCAATAGGGTCAACAACCCAATTAAACACATCTTGAGTTTCGGTTTTTGTTTGTTCTTCTGCAATAAAACCAGCTTTTGGTAGAAGTTTGGATAAAGCTGTAATTATTTTTTTTTCTGAATTTTTATCTATTTCGGTAACAAAATCATGTAATCCTTTTTGTTCAAAATTATTGTTTTTGTGATAATCTATATGTTCACGTACATATTGTCCAACTTCTGTTGCAATTTGAATAACATTATTACAAATTTTCTCTAAGTCCATTTTAAGATTAATTTGTGTTTTTTATCAATATGTACAATACATACGTACGATGTTTTGTTTGTACTTTATACTATTTCATACGTATTACCATGCATAAACAACTCATCCATGCAGGTAATTGATGATTTTTCGATTTGTTCGTTTTCTTGTGCAAGTAACAAACTTTCATATGTTTCGGCATTCACATCACGAATAATACCTACTGCAACTGGAAAATCGGGAGCTTTCATGTTAATAAGAGCAAGATGAATAATCGGATTTTGCATGTGAGCATCATGCACTAAAATATCTTTTTCTGTAATACCATTTTCTCCGATTGTTACAACTTGTAAATCAAGTCCATTAAGAACAATACCTTTATCTCTGTTTTTTCCAAAAATCATTGGTTTTCCGTGTTCCAATAAAATTTGTCTGTTTTCTTTTTCCTCACGGTCGGTAATATATCCATGTGCACCATTATTAAAAATCACACAATTTTGTAAAATTTCAATAACAGATGTGCCTTTATGTTTTGCAGCTTGTACAAAAATATTAGAAACAAGAGCAATGTCAACATCAATTGCACGTGCAAAAAAAGTTCCCTGTGCACCTATAGTAAGCGCTCCCGGATTAAATGGTTGTTCAATAGTTCCATACGGTGATGTTTTAGTGATTTGTCCTTTTTTTGATGTTGGAGAATATTGTCCTTTTG
>JAAYPM010000063.1 GCA_012519815.1 Bacteroidales bacterium | reverse complement strand
AATTTACAAACATCATATTTACGAATGTGCTTTTATTTTTTCTTTGCTTTTTCGGAAAAACAGAAAAAGATATGCTCCAACCACTAAAAAAACAACTAAAACAGCATCAATAATCATAGCATTTTTTAATCCTATAGAATCTTTTAAAACTCCATTAAAAAAATTCCCCACACTTGTACCAATACCCAAAAACGTGTACATAAGTGTTTGCCCTGTTGAGTTTTGAGATGGAGGTACAATATGATGCGTATATTCAATAACAGCAACAATAAACAATCCTAAGGTAATACCATGCGTTACTCCAATAGTAATTGCTACCCAAGGGTTTGAAGTCATTCCATATAATAACATACGCACTGCTGCCACCACCATAGTTGCCATAATAACCCTTCGCACGCCAAAACGATTTAAAATACGTTTGCCATAAAACATAAAAGGCAATTCAAAAATCGATTGCACCGCAAAGGCAATACCTATTTGTGTGTTTGTGGCGCCAATTTCTTTATAATATAAATTTATAAACATAAGTGTTGGTGAATTAAGAATATAATACACCATAATAAGAAGGAAAAACAGAAGTAAATTCTTATTTTCGAACAACATTGTTTTAATTGTTTTCAATGAAGGCGATTGATTTGAGAGTACTTCGCGTTTTTTATTAAGGTACAAAAAGCTAATAATCCATGTTATTGCAAGTAAAACAGAAGCAATAATAAAAATGATAGATAAAGAAGCTGTTTTTTCAACAAAATACCCAGTAGAAAGCGATGCGAATGCCCACCCTATTGATGCCCAAAGTCGCATTTCGCCATAAGTTGTTTTAACTGTTTTTTCGCGTGCTTTTGTTATTGCAAATGTATCAAAAATAGCCCCAATAGGATTATACAAAGCCGCAAACAAAATCATAAAGAAAAAATAATATAGAAACGAGCCTTGTACAATAAAACCATATAATAAAAACACAGAAATACCAAGTAACAAGAGAAACACCGAGCGTTTTCCATATCTATCAGATATCATGCCCCATAAGGGTAAAAACACTATATTGGTAATTTGTTGCACCGCAGCAATTAAGCCAATTTGTACCCCTGTTAAACCCCGTTCATCTTCTAAAAACACATAAAAATATGTTGACCATGCTGCTAAGGCAGCAAACATAAGAAAATACAGTATTTTGATAACCGCTACAGAATTTCTGGCATATCGTGCAAGTGTGTACATTGTGTATTTATTTAGGCTGCAAATCTACACGAAAAAAAGACCTTGTCAAAACTTAATTTTCGCAAAATTTGATGTACGCATTTTAAGGCACATTTTTTAATGTTGAATGTAGAATGCTTAATGATGAATGGCGTTTTTTTTATTCATCACTAAGCATTAAGCATTCAACACTTTTTTATCTCCTGTTTATCGATAAAATCATGCTTTTCGTCTATTTTTTGTGGCAATAATTAAAGATATAGTTATTTTTACAAAAATTTAAAAAACATGCAAAAATTTGTATTATTCATATATGCCTTCTGTTGCTCTGTTAGTATAGCGTTTGCACAACAAGAACAACAACGAATATGGACGTTAACAGAATGTATTGATTATGCATTAGAACAAAATATTCAAATTCAGAAACATACACTTTCTAACGAAATTCTTGCAGAGCAACTATTGCAAGCAAAAGCCGCACGACTACCATCGCTAAATGCATCTGCAAGTCAACAGTTTTCGAGTAGTAAAACATACGTTCCAAGCACCGATATATTTGATAATTATGTTGGCAGCTCAGGAACTTCATTGGGACTACAATCTTCGCTTACGCTGTTTAATGGTTTTAAAATAGAAAACATTATTAAATATCGCTCTTTACTTGCTCAAAACGGACAGTATTTTTTGGAATATACCAAAGACAACATCAGATTACAAGTGCTGCACGCATACATTTCTGTTTTATTTGCACACGAACAAGTAAATAATGCACGTATTAGAATTGAATCAACACAAGAACTATTAAAAGAAACCGAAACACGTGTGCAATTAGGTGCTGTTTCAAGATTAGATTATTTACAAGTAAAATCGCAATTAGCATCAGAAAAAAGTACATTAACCAATGCCGAAAACAACTACACCATAGCCGTGTTGCAATTACAACAAATAATGCAATTACCACAAGAACAAACTCTTACTATTAAACAAGATTATGATATTGATTCGTTTTTAACATTTTCAGAAGTATCTGTATCAAAACTCTATCAAAATTCTATACAAACAAAACCTATTGTAAAACACGCATTGTTACAAGAAGAAGCCAGCATGCTTTCTCAAAAAATAGCACGTGCAGAATATCTTCCTCAACTTTCTTTAAGAGGCTCTTTATCTACAAGTTATAATAATTCTTTTTATGATTTAGAGTTTGGAAATCAAATACAAAATCGCATAACACCTTCACTTGGCATTTCGCTTTCAATACCTATTTATGCAAATAGATCTGTAACAACAAATGTAAAAATTGCTGAGATTCAAACAAAATCGGCACAATTAGAAACCCTTGACACAAAAAACACCTTGCTCAAAGCAATTGAACAAGCCTATGCTGATTATACATCGGCATTTAAACAATACGAAGCAGCAACAGAAGAATACGAAGCTATTGAAGAAGCATATCAACTTGCAACAGAAAAATTTAATATTGGTTTGCTCGATCCTACTCAATATTTTATACAACAAACGCAAGCAACAATAGCCCAAAATACTATGCTTCAAGCAAAGTTTTCGGTAGTTCTTTATACAAAAATTGTTGATTATTACGCAGGAATTCCAATATCATTATAAAAACAACATATATGAACACAAAAAAAATAATACGAATAAGCAGTATCATCATAATAATACTCATTGTTGTACTTGTTGTGGTTAAAAAAACGGGTAAAAAAACATACGTTACCGTAGAAACCGAGCAGGTGCAACAAGGAAACATACATAATTCAATTACCGCTACAGGAACGTTACAAGCACTTAAAACAGTAGCTGTTGGTACACAAGTTTCGGGAACAATACAAAAAATTCATGTTGATTTTAACGATAAAGTAAGTCGTGCACAAATTTTGCCTCGTCTAATGACGCTCGTGCATTGTCTAAAGAAGCTTGAAGAGCTGTTTTATCTAATTCGGCTAAAATTTGTCCACGACTTACTTTATCGTTAAAATCAACATGAATTT
>JAAYPM010000010.1 GCA_012519815.1 Bacteroidales bacterium | reverse complement strand
TAACGAGAAAAAGTATTAGTAGAAGCATTAAATCTATTTAAACCATTTTTGGTTCCTACCCACACAGTTCCGGCATCATCAACAATAACAGTGTTGCAATAATTATTACTAATAGTTGAAGTATTGTGTTCGGAATATGTATATAATTGTGCCACAGAATCATGTTCGGAATAGCGAACTAAACCACCACTTGTTGCAAACCACAATAATCCGTTATTATCTTTAGCTACCGAAAGTATAGGATAATCTGCTTGAATATCAAAATCTGAAAATTCATGGTTATAAATATTATACAAATATGCCCCTAAGTCGGTGCAAATAAGCATATGCTCAGTATCTTTTGTTATAATTGCATTTATGTTTGCATAATTTAACGGATAATGTTTAAAATTCACACCATCATATCGGTTTAATCCAGAAGCTGTTCCAAACCACATAAATCCACGTGCATCTTGATATACGCAACGCACCCAATTATTCGAAAGTCCATCTTGTGTGTTTTTGGAGTAAAAAGAAAGGGAATTATTTTGTGCGGAAGTCGAAATCCATACACAAAAAATCAATATACATATATGCAAATATCTCATATGTTTATTTTACTATTTCTTTTAGAAATCACCATGTGTAGTAATATATAATTTAGCTGTCAAAATTTCACATTATTTGAAGCATACAAACATAGTATTTTTTCAGCAGTATTTTATACAATTCAAAAAAGAAAATAAGAAACATCAAGATGTCAATTATGGGCATATTTATATGAAAAATGTATATTTGTATATCTTAAATAAATAGTAAACTTAAAAAAGCATGAAAAAAAATTCTTTATTAGTGTTTTTTTGTATTGTTATTGCTCCATATGTATGGTCTCAAACATCAAAACCACAGTATCCTTTTCCACAAAATAGTATTGAACATGGGTATATTTCGGAACATATAACCCATAAAGAAGCGTATGCAGCATATGAAAAATGGAAACAAAATTTTGTAAAAGATTGTGATGAAAACGAAGCTCGTGTGATAAATGATGATGCAATAACCGTTTCGGAAGGTATAGGTTACGGACTTGCAATTACCGCATATGCAGGAGATAAAGCGTTATTTGATAAACTGTTACATTATTATATGGCTCGTTTAAATAAACATGGGCTTATGAATTGGATATATACTGCATGTGAAAGTGGCGATAATGAAAAAAATGGTGCTACTGATGCCGACCTTGATGCTATTATTGCTATAATAGTGGCTTCAAAACAATGGCCACACGAAAAAAAGTATATTTCGTATGCTCACGCACTTGTTGATAGTCTGCAAAAACATAATTTTGTAATATGTAATAATGTTATTGTACAAAAACCCGGAGACGATTTTGGTGGTTGTTCGTGTACAAATCCTTCTTATTTTGCTCCCGGATATTACCGTGTATATGCTGCATTTAAAAAAGAACATAATAATAATGATGCTGCAGAATTTTGGATGAAAGCAGCACATGACAGCTACATAACCTTATTTAAAAACACACATCCATACACAGGTTTGGTGTATGCATGGACAAATTCTGAAGGTGGCGATCCTGAAAATTGCTATTATGAAGTAAGCGGTTCGGGTGTATATAATTCATATCAATATGATGCTTGCAGAACTCCATGGAGAATTGCAAACGACTATATTTGGTGGGGCACTGCCGAAGCTAAAACATGGACACAAAATATTGTAAAATTTATAGAAGCTCCTATTTATGCACATAAAGAAAATGATGGCACTGTATGGTATGGAGCAGGAGGAATACAAAATGTGGTTGATAATTATTGGCACAACGGATTACGAAGATATAATCCCGAAGAGCCTACGTATGGTCATCGACACACAGTACCATTTGTAGGTTCTTTTGCACTTGCAGCAATGTCAAGTAGCCAAGAAATAACAAACAACTACATGAAAGAATTTGCAGCCGTACCTGCCGAAAGATATTATGAATCGTGCTTGCAAGTATTATATATGTTCTTAGCAAGTGGTAATTTTTGGAATCCCTATGCACAGAAATAAAATATAATTTTAATATGAAAAGGTGTTTATGATGATAACGGAATAGTGGTGAAAAACATACTGTATTACCACAATTAAATATACCTTTGTAATAATAATTAAAAAAGAATTACAAAATAAATAACGCACCGCATTTTGAAACATTAAAAAATTAAACACAAAATGAACGCAAAAGAACTATTAGAAATCATAAGTACAGGCGAAACAAGTAAAGTTCAATTTAAAAGAGAAATGAACAATGACGATTCTATTGCTGCTGAACTAATTGCGTTGTCTAATTCAAAAGGTGGAATGATTTTGTTTGGAATTGAAGATAAAAAAGGAACTATAGTAGGTTTAGATTATCAACAATTGCAATCGTATAATAATAGAATTGCAACAATTGCAAACGACATAATAAAACCACAGATATTTCTTTACACAGAAGTTGTGTCAATTAGTTTGGAAACTGGCAAAAAAAAGATTTTGGTTGTAGAAGTTGCAGAAGGAACAGCAAAACCTTACAAAGATAAAAACGGGATAATTTGGATAAAACAAGGTTCTGATAAAAGAAAATTAACCGATAATAATGAGCAAATAAGACTGTTTCAACAAAGTGGTATTTTGTATGTAGATGAAATAATTATTCCACAAACTTCTATTGATGACATTAATTATTCAAAAGTAGAGCAATACATCAACGCAATAAAAAAGCAAGAAACAAACGAAGCGATAGAAATATCAGAAACCGTATTAAAAAATCTCAATATTTTAAAAGATAATCGTCTTACATTAGGGGGACTTTTATTTTTTGCAAAAAATCCACAAAAATACCGACCTTCATTTTGTGTGAAAGCAATATCGTTTTTCGGAAACAGCATTGGCGGAACAGAATATCGTAGTAGTCAAGACATTGTAGGCACTATCCCTCAGATGTTTGAAGAAACTATGCGTTTTTTTACCACTAATTTATATCACATTCAAGCAGGTCAAAATTTCAATAAAACCGGTATATTAGAAGTTTCACAAACTGCATTAGAAGAATTAGTGCAAAATGCGTTAGTTCATCGAGATTATTCAAAAAATGCACCTATTCGTGTAATGATTTTTGACAACCGAATTGAAATTGTAAGTCCAGGTTCTTTACCTAACAGCCTCACAGTAGAAAATGTAAAAATGGGAAATGCAGTTGTAAGAAATAATCTTATAGTTTCTTATTGTTCAAAACTAATGATATATCGCGGATTCGGTTCGGGAATTACAAGAGCATTAACCGCACAACCCAACATTGAATTAATAAATGATGCCGAAGGCGAACAATTTCGTGTTGTCATTCCACGTCCCGAAAAAAAGTAACCGTTTTATCGTAATTTTTGAGTATCATATCACATGCAAGGGGAGTATCCTATAATCTGTGTAAGTAATTATTATGAAACAAGAAGATTTCTTAAATATGATTTAAGTCAAAAGCGTATTCATAGCTAATTACATTTTTGTCTTTTTCGTTTTTTTTCCAAGCATTTTCTAAATGACTTAATGTAATAATATCATTAGTTGTTGTAGATTTGAAAACTGTAGCAACTTTCTCTAAAATTTTCAATTCTGTTTCTGAAAATAATGTATCATTAAAAGTACGGTCTTTACGTGCTTTGAATTGTTCTCCGATATATCCTTGTGGAAATTGTGTATAAACAATGTCTATTTCATCATTATTGGCTAAATATTCAAATATACTTTGAAAATTATTTGGTACAGGTCCCATATTTATTGCTTTATACCTAACACCACTTATGGAAAAACAACTTTGTTTGAACATTAAAAAATCTGCATAAAACAACAATTTGTTCATCTTTGTTTTAAATGGTTCCATTTTCTCTGAAAAATAAACAACCATTTCTGTAAATTTTTTAATACTTGGATTTCTATATCCTGAATAGATATCTGCTAAGTGATTGCCTAACAAATATTCTTTAATGTTTAAATTAGAAATATTTCGCTTTCTATCTTCTACTAAAAACTGTGCTTTTTGAATATATTTTACCTTTAATTTTTCATCTAATGTTCCACACAATTTAACCATATCAATAAATTTTTTGGGGTCATCAACCATTTGAATTAGTTTAGCATTGGCAACACTTGGCATTTCACCCGTTTCGTATTGCCTGTAACTATTGACACCAAAACCCAAAATTTCGGACATCTTTGTTGCTGACAAACTGTATTTCTCTCTAATTTTAATAATTTCTTCAGGAAATGGAATGTGAAACTTATCTCGGTATTGATTATATACCTGATTTAAATTCACCTCATCTAATGCTGTTGTTGTAAATTGTTCTCCACTATCCTCACATTTATAATAATGAAAAACTATTTCAAATTTTTCCTTTCTAAATTCCATTGACCTTCTTTCTTTTGTCAATATCATTTTTTTGTTTGTAAATGGACTTTTCATATTCTTCTATTTTAAAGGATAATTCATTTTATGTTCTGCTATATGAAATGAAATACAAATTACACTATTATTCACTGTTCCCATTGTAATTTTAATATAGACTTCCTTTTTTTTAATACGTTTGCCAAACACCCACATATCAGCACCTCCATATAATTTCTCAACAAGCGGACCTTCACTGTAATCCTGCACCTCAAGTTTTTCTAAAATATTTTTTCGTTCAATAGGAAGAAGTTCTAAATCAATCAAAGTTTTTGCATTCTTACCTCTATCATCACGAAAAAGCACGTCCCATATCTTCATTTTTTCTTTGAAGTTTTTTAAAAATAAAACGACATCCTCTTTTATACTCATTCTTTGGTGTTACTTTCAATAATTCGGGACTTGATGCATAAGCCCTATAAAATTTCCTCTAATCGTCCACAAAGATACAATTGTTTTTAACAGAAATGCAACTTAAAAGTTGACATTTTTTAAATACGCCCAAAAAAACTCAACTATAACGTGTGTTCTCTCAAAATATTATTTTATGTTTATTACCAAACTAATTACTTTGTTTGATTCAGAAACAAACAAAGCGATAGAAATATTAAAAATTGCATCAACAAATTTTACTGTTTTAAAAAGCAAGCATTTTACATTAGGAGGACTTTTATTTTTTGTACACTATCATGTTGCATTTTCCTTTCGATATTTGTATATAAGTTGTAATTTTGTAGTAAAATAAAAATTTTAATTATGGACATTTGGTATATAATTATCGCATTTACAATAGCAGGACTTATAGTATTTGCAACCGCATATTTTATTCTCAAAACATTTATGCGTAACGAACAAAAACAGCGAGAAACTGATATTCGTGCTCAAACATTACAAACAACAAGTCCAATAAAAATACAGGCATACGAGCGATTAGTGTTGTTTTTAGAACGTATAAATCCCGAATCATTATTAGTACGCGTACAATCGCCTCATATGAATACAGCACAATTACATAGCGATTTGCTAACCACTATTCGTGCTGAATTTGAACATAATTTATCGCAACAAATTTACGTTTCGGCACACACATGGAATGCCATTAAACAAACAAAAGAACACATTATTAAAATTATTAATAGCGAAGCATCGCACATCGACTCGCAACGCCCAGCTTCTGATTTAAGTCAAGCTATACTCCATACCATTATGAACTTAGAACAAAATCCTATTACTATTACCATAGATATTTTGAAAATAGAAGCAGGAAATTTTATATAAAACAACATAATTATGATGTTGCAGGCAATCATCTAAAACACAAAATACATCTATAGCATTAAGAAATTACTTTAAAGAGTTTGTCCGTAATCAAATATCTAACTATTCAAGTATAAATTGAATAAATTTGTATTGTAATTAAATTTCAGCATGGAAATTAAAGGAACTATAAAAAACATTAAGTATAAAATTCTTTTTTCAAATGTTTTGAAAGATATAGATATAAAAGAATTTGATATTAATACCGTACCTTCATCTTGTATTATAAAAAGCAATCAATCTTCAATAGCATTGTCTAAATGGGTTTCTCCTAAACGTACACGGTCATATCCCTTTGAACGTGTTTATAACACATTAAATACTTTTAAAAAAGTAACTGTTATTCCAATTATTAAAGATGAAGGAGAAAAAGGAGACAGAGATTTTTTACAATGGGACACAGTCTCTTTAATGTCATTATTAGATGTTTTTGTAATTTTCGCATATTACGAAAAAGCCGACAAATCAAATCAAAAAATTAAAAACCAATTATTTAATAACAAATACGTCCTTTCAAAAATTAAAGAAATTGAAGAATATCATAGTTCTGCGCTACATTGGAATCTAAATGAATTGAACAGAAATTTTCATAAAATAATTGATAAAGTAAAAAACTCTTACTCTAAAATTGAAAAAACAACTGGAGTTAAACTTCATAATCCAAAAGGCATAGACACTTTTAAAGAAAAAATAGGTAAATAGGTAAAGATGTATCTTTATTCATGAAGTTTTCCAGAGAAAAAGCTAAACAAGCTCAATCAAGAGAATTTGTAACCCAACAACCCAAAGAAAGTTTGTCTTCCCTATCTAAAGCAAAAATCACAATTACAAATTACTTAGGAGGTCAATATTTTTTAACTGTAGATGAAGTTTTGGTTTCACGTTCTAAAGTTAATTTAATAGAAGGAAAACATAGTAAAAGTGCATTGTTACCAAGCAAAGGTGATATAAAAGATGGTTTGTTAAAGATGATTTTATATTCCAATCTTGAAGATGTTAAAATTAATGGAAAGAAAATGAAAAGCGAAGGAATTCTATCATTAACGTCTCCAAAAATAAAGGGATCTATAAACTCTTCAAATACCAAATCAGAAATATCAGAGTTTTTTAAAAAGAATAAATTTACTTCTATACAGATTTCTATGGTCGAATCTATTTTTTCCGAAGCTAAAAAAAATAAATTTACTATCAAAATTCAATATGCAAAATGATAAAAAGTCCATTAAGATATCCCGGGGGAAAAAATAGGGCTGTTAAATTAATTTCAACTATTCTTCCAGAATTTGATGAATTTCGAGAACCTTTTTTAGGAGGTGGTTCAATTTTCGTTCATACTAAACAACGCTTTCCTAATAAGAAATTCTGGGTTAATGACCTTTATCTCGAACTTTTTAAATTTTGGGAAATTGCTCAAAAGGATATTGATTCTTTATTAAAAAAAATATATGAATGGAAAAATCAATTTCCAATTGGTAAAGAATTACATACGTTTTTAAATAATAATCTTACAAATTTTAATGATTTAGAAAGAGCCACCGCATTTTTCATTTACAATAGAATTACTTTTTCAGGTACTAGCTTAAGTGGAGGATATAGTGAACATGCTTTTAAAGGTCGATTTACAGAAAGTAGCATCCAACGATTAATCCCTTTTTCTAAGGTAATTCAAAATTCTATTATAACAAATCATGATTATGAAGAACTAATAACAAAAGAAGGAAAAAATGTTTTTATATTTCTAGATCCACCATATTATTCAGCTACAAAATCAGCTTTATACGGCAAGAATGGTAATCTTCACAAATCTTTCGATCACATAAGATTTGCAGAAATAATGAAAGAGTGTAAACATAAATGGCTTATAACCTATGATGATAGTGAATATATTAGAAATTTATTTTCTTTTGCTAACATTATACCTTGGGACTTAACATATGGTATGAGGAACGTCTCAAGCGGTTCAAATCAAAAAGGTAAGGAATTATTTATTTCAAATTATTTAGAAACGTTACCAATGGAAAAACAACTTACTTTATTTAAGCCTGTTACAAAATGCTAATATGTGGTTCGGAGAAATAACTGAAAAATGGATGTATAACAATAATCATCGCCCCCACAATGCTTTAGGTGGATTGAGTCCGATAAAGTTTTGCGATTTTTCCCTTAATGGGAATACTCCTATTAAGGGAAAAGAAATACCTTTGTTAGATTATAATAAATCACTGTCCTAAAAATGGAGGAGCTTACATTATGAAAAAATTCTTTCTTAAAGATTCATTTATTCTGATTTTAGTATCATTAAATGCATTGGTAATTTTTATAAGTGGATTTGATTTATCAAACTCTATTATTATAAGCATTTTAGATGTTTTAGATGTTTTTTTCACGTTCGCATTTATATACGAAGCATGTATAAAAATAAGCACATATAGTTGGAATGGCTATATAAAAGAAAACTGGAATAAATTAGATTTTATTTTGGTTTTAATTTCCTTGCCATCTATACTAATAATTTTCTTAAACGTAGAAATGCTTGACATGAGCTATTTTCTTGTTTTTAGAACTTTAAGAGTTTTTAAAGTGTTTCGCTTTTTTAGTTTTGTACCTGGGGTTGAAGGCTTACTTAAAAGTGTAAAAAGAGGGTTAAAAGCTTCCGTTATTATATTAATTGCTTTTGGAGCGTTTCTTTTTGTTATTAGTATATTATCAAATAATTTATTTAAAGAATCCGAAATATTCAATAATCCAGCAACCTCTCTGTACACAATGGTACAATTAATTTCTATTGAAGGCTGGTATGAAATACCCGAAGCTATACAAAAAGATATTCCTACAATCAATGTTTTCTTTACACGTTTTTATTTTGTGATTTTATTAATTATTGGTGGAATTTTCGGATTGTCATTTGTTGATGCAGTATTAGTTGATGCAATGGTAATGGACAATAACGATGATTTGGATAAAAAGGTAGATGAATTAAAAGAAGAGTTAAAGGAAATAAAAGAAATTTTAAAAAAAATACAATAATTTGATGTTTATTACATCTATTTTTGGCGATATTAGTGAAATAAATAGTTACTAATACATGATTAATAATGGAAAAAAAGAAAATTGATATAAATGATAAGATATTAAAGGCTTTTATAGAACAAATTCGTCCCAACGATTTAGAAGTACGTAAGGAGATAGATATAGGTTATTCTTGGGATGGTAGTATTGCTTTGCTTTATGAAATACGTCCTCAGTGGAACAAACCAGAAAACATCTTACATCACGAGTTTGCCAAAATACGGTATTATAAATCACGTGGTGAATGGAATTTATATTGGATGCGTGGAAATGGGAATTGGGAAGCGTATGAACCTTATCCCGTTGCAACACATTTAAAAAAATTATTAGAAGAAATAAGTAAGGATACATATGGGTGTTTCTTTGGATAAGCATTTTTATAAACAAACATACCCCTATACAATCCCAATATCCACCATCGCCGTTCAATACGGCTAAAAGGTTACGATTAATTAACCAAAAGGAATAATTACAAAAAAAATCAAAATCCTACTATCTAAACCATAAGGTTTAATACTTTTGCAGCATATATGGTAATTTTGGTTTAAAGATATTATTAGGTGAATATTCAAGAATTTACTCATACATTTGGTTCGCATCCGCGTTATATTGAATTATATAATTATGTACAATCAACACCACAGGCAAAAGTTTGCGTGCAAGGTTTACATGGTTCTGAAATAGCTTTTTTTGCGACACATTTAGTTCGTGCTATGCCAAAAGAACATATGTTGTTTGTGCTGCCTAATGTTGACGAGGCTTCGTATGCTCATAGCGATTTAGCAAGTGTGTTGGGCACAAAACAATTACTGTTTTTTCCCTCATCACATAAACGTTCTATACAATTTAATCAAGCCGACCGTTCTAATAGGCTTTTGCGTACCGAAACGCTTAAAAAATTAAGCGAAAATGCACAAAATTATATTATAGTAACATATCCCGAAGCTCTTATAGAAAAAGTTATTTCAGCGGAAACATTCGAAACAAAAAAACATATTCTTAATGTTGGTGAACGTGTTAATACAGAGTTTATTAACGAGCTTTTATATGAATTTGGATTTGAACGAGTTGATTTTGTTGTGGAACCCGGACAATTTTCGGTACGAGGCAGTATTATCGATATTTTTAGTTATGATAATGAGGTTCCGTATCGTATTGATTTTTGGGATGATGAGGTTGAAAGTATTCGCACGTTTTCTATTGATGATCAGCGTTCTATAGAAAAAATTGATTATTGTACTATTGTTCCAAATATTCAAAACATACATCAAAACACCACATTTATTCCGTTATTTACATATATCCCAAATATATATGTGCTTATTCGTGATATTGAAACGTCTATTGCTCTTTTGCATGAAACGTATGAGCAAACATGCGCCTCTTATACAGGAACTGAACTTGAACATATACAGCAAGTAATTATATCGCCCGAAATGTTTGTGCAATTTTTATCGCAAAATATATGTATTGAACAAAATCATCGTCCATATTTTTCTGAATCGCATATAATTACGTGTAACACAATTCCACAACCTTCTATACATAAAAACTTTGAATTGTTTGGCTCACAACTTGTTGAAAATCAAGAAAAAACATACACAAATTACTTTATATCACAAAGCATCACGCAGGTTGAACGTATTCAAGATATTTTTGCAGACATAAATCCAAATGTAGAACTAACTCCTATTATTACTTCGTTACACAAAGGATTTATTGATCATGATATTCGTATTTGTTGCTATACCGATCATGAAATTTTTGAACGATATCACCCGCATACGGTAAAAAAACAAATTGTTTCGTCAGATAGTTTTACTATACAAGATGTTATGAGTTTGCATCCGGGCGATTTTGTGGTTCATATTGACCATGGTATTGGAATGTTTGTTGGATTAGAGCGTATTGAGGTAAACGGAAAAATGCAGGAAACTGTAAAACTTTCGTATAGGGATAACGATTTGTTGTATGTGAGCATTCATAATTTACGAAAAATATCTAAATATAAAGGGAAGGACGGAATTCCACCAAAAACACATAAACTTGGCTCGGGAGTTTGGCAAACAACAAAACAAAAAGCAAAAAGTAAAGTAAAAGATATTGCAAAAGATCTTATTGCTCTTTATGCCGAACGCTTACAAACAAAAGTATTTCGGTTTAGTGCCGATACATATTTACAACAAGAACTTGAGGCATCGTTCTTTTTTGAAGATACGCCCGATCAAATAATTGCTACTAAAAAAGTTAAAGAAGCAATGGAGGCTCCGCACCCAATGGATATGTTGGTGTGTGGTGATGTTGGATTTGGGAAAACCGAAGTGGCAATTCGTGCTGCTTTTAAAGCGGTGGTTGATGGAAAGCAGGTTGCCGTTTTAGTGCCTACTACTATTTTAGCATTGCAACATTATAAAACGTTTGTAAGTAGATTGCAGTCTTTTGGCTGTGAGGTTGATTACATATGTAGATTGCGTTCTGCAAAACAACAAAAAGAAAGCATACAACGTGTAACCGAAGGAAAAACTGATATTCTTATTGGAACACATAGACTTGTGAGTAAAGATGTGCATTTTAAAGATTTGGGATTGTTAATTATTGATGAAGAACAAAAGTTTGGAGTGAGCATGAAAGAAAAATTGAAGCAACTCAAAATTCATGTCGATACGCTTACACTTACAGCAACTCCCATTCCACGAACACTCCAATTTTCTCTTATGGGAGCACGCGATTTAACTAATATTAAAACGCCTCCTCCAAACCGACATCCTATTGTTACTGAGCTACATACATTTCAAGAAACTATTATACGCGATGCCATTATGTATGAAGTTGAACGCAATGGGCAGGTATTCATTATTAATAATAAAATCAAAACCATTTATGAACTTGAATCATTCATTCATAAAATTTGTCCACATGTTCGTACGGTTGTAGGACATGGACAAATGGAAGGAAAACAACTTGAGCAAATTATGCTTGATTTTATTAATCATGAATATGATGTACTTATTGCTACTACCATTATTGAATCGGGTTTAGATATTCCCAATGCAAATACAATTATTATTAATGATGCTCATCATTTTGGATTAAGCGATTTGCACCAACTACGCGGGCGGGTAGGCAGATCAAACAAAAAAGCCTTTTGCTATTTACTTGCTCCTCCAAAACATATTCTTACTCGTGAGGCTCGTCAACGATTACAAGCTATAGAGGAGTTTTCGGAATTAGGAAGTGGATTTAATATTGCTATGCAAGATTTGGATATTCGAGGTGCTGGAAATCTTTTAGGTGCCGAACAAAGTGGTTTTATTACTGATATAGGATTTGAAACATATCAAAAAATATTAAATGAAGCTTTATTTGAATTGCGCGAAACAGAATATAAAGAAATGTATTCTAATACACATATACCTCAACAATCTACAAATAAATTTGTGCAAGACTGTGTAATTGAAACAGATATGGAGTTATTGTTTCCCGAATATTATATTGAAAGCACCAAAGAGCGTATAAAAATGTATAGAGAACTTGACACCATAGAAACAGATGCTGATTTACAGGAATTTCAAGAACAACTAAAAGACCGTTTTGGAAATATTCCCGAAGAAACACAGGAATTAATTCGCATTGTTAATCTCCGTTGGTTAGCTATAGAGCGAGGTGTTGAACGCATTGTGTTAAAAAACAATAGTATGCGTGTGTATTTTATTAGCGACTCTGAATCTCCATTTTATATGTCGTCTCAATTTACCGCAATTTTAGAATTTGTTCAGGCAAATCCACGTATGTGCAATATAAAAGAGAAAAACAACAAACTTTCTATTCGTTTTGCTCAAATAAAAACTGTTTTAAACGCAATAGCGATATTAACAGCCATCACCAAAACAAACACCGAGTGAACGAGCAGTTTTAATTAATTCGTAATCGGGTTCAATTATTTTTGTTTTTCCAGCAGTTTCAGAAATAGGAATACTTCCTAATATATTATTTGTAATTGAAACCATGCTATTATATTGTTTTTGGGCAATAAGTGATGTGGCAAATTGCCCATATCGAGTTGCTAAAATTCTATCTGTTGCCGTTGGAGAGCCACCCCTTTGAATGTATCCTAAAACAGTTTCACGCGTTTCAATGCCCGTTAATTCATTTATTTTTTTTGCTAAATACGGACCAGGAGTTCGTTTTTTGCCTGTTTTAACACCTTCGCCCACAACAACAATTGATACCGGTTTTCCTAAAGCCTCACGTTTCATTAAATAATTGCATACAATAGAAATATCATATTCTATTTCGGGAATTAAAATAACATCGCCACCGCCAGCAATTCCTGAATGAAGTGCAATCCACCCTGCATCGTGCCCCATAACTTCAATAACAATTACTCGTTTATGCGAACTTGCAGTTGTATGTAAACGGTCAATAGCATCGGTACAAATTTGCACTGCTGAATCAAATCCAAATGTAACTTCTGTACCCCACACATCATTATCAATAGTTTTTGGAATACCAATTACTGGAATACCAATTTTTGACAATGCATGTGCATTTTTCATAGTACCATTACCTCCAATGCATACAACACATTCGAGTTGCAACAAATTCATTGTTTTTTTTATCTGCTTTGATTTTTGATCGGGTTCAAAATCATCGGGATGATTTTTTTTCATTGGTTTTTCTCGTGAAGTTCCTAAAATAGTACCTCCAAGTGTTAAAATTCCCGAAACCTTTTCTTCGGTAAGTGCAATATATTCATTTTCAATTAATCCTTTAAACCCACCAATAAATCCAAACACTTCCATATCGTGTTCTATAATGGCTGTTTTTGCAACACTTCGTATAGCAGCATTAAGTCCCGGACAATCTCCTCCGGCTGTTAAAATTCCTATTCTTCGTTTCATTATACTTTATAAAAGATGTGAGTTAATAAATTGTATATGTTCGTTTGAATTTTTTTGTCCCGAATAGTCATGCACATTCCACACTTGCCATGCACTCATTGTTTCGCCAGGGTGTATTGTTTTATATGGAGAATGATATTCAAGTTCTAAAAAGCTTTTTTCGGCATTTTTTTCGGTGTGAATATACAGTTCTGCTAATGCTTGTTCGGGATGTAGTTCTGATTTTTGATGTTTTTCAAATGTAATATGAAGTGCATTTTTTTCGCTAAACATATAAATATTAGGCGTTTGCGGATAAATAAATGTTTTTGAATTTCGTTCAGGGTGTGTGTGTGGAGGTTCACATGCTGTATAATGAAAAAAGCCATGAGTATATTGCGATGGCATTTCGGTAGATTGTGGAGAAATTACATGTTCGGTGCGAATATTTTCGGGAGTTGCATAAACATATGTATCATGAAACCCATGAACGCGGGTATTAAACCAAATATCCCATGCAACAGTTTTTTTATTTGCTATAAGCGTAACCGATATAAAAATAGAACCGTCAGGATTTATCACATAATCTTTTTGTAATTGCACTCCCCAAATTGGACTTTCGGCACTAAGGAGCGAAATTGAATTGTTTGTTTTATTACGAATTGTATATGCACCTTCTGTTATAGTTGGGTCGGGAGGCCATGTAGCAACTTGCTGTTTTCTTTCTTCATGTACCGATTGTTGTTGCCACCAGTCCGATTGTGGTCCAAGCCATGTGGCATGTCCAATAAAGGGAACAATATCTCTTAAAATTTCGGGAGATACTGCAACCGCCGAATCATATAATATAGGATTTGAGCGTACAATATTTTCAGAATTGTTTTTAGAAAGATACAGCATCATGCCTCCTATTTCGGGCGAAACACCCAATTTTATACCATGCTTGGTAATATATATTATTCGTTCGTGTGTCATAATTAAAATTTGATTGTGTTATTGTTTCAAATTGATGTGGAAAAATACAATTTTTTACTATTGTTACATAAAAAACATAGCGTTTTTATATGTTTTTTTACATTTTTCTTGTGTAACAAGCAATGTAAGCTTCCCACTTTTTAGGATAGTGTTTTCTTCTAAAGAAAATAATGAAAGTTTTGTTTGAAAATTATTTTATTTCTGAATGTGCCTAAAAGGAGTTAAAAAAGAAAAAAGATTGTTGTTATAGTTTGATTTTTAACCGCAGAGTGCACAAAGAATGTACGCGAAGAATGATTGTGTTTTATTTTCAAAAAACCATATTTTTATAGAACATTGTGTTTTTGCTATATATCGCAATCCGTTAGGATTGCATCGCTCGGTAGAAGTTTAATGTTTCCCTTTTTTCTCACATTCCGTTAGGAATGTGTCCTTTTAGGGGTTCCATTCCTAACGACCTGATTTAGAGAAGATACCTGTGGCATTTGTCATTTTCACCCATCGTTTAGGTGTTAGAAACAGTCTGCCTTCTCCATTTCTAACCGTATGGAAACCCATACGGTTAAAATTAGGGTTGTTTACCTGCTCCCAAACAGCTAAAAAATCTACTGTGTAATACGTACTCATCCAATTTGAGACAACAATTCGAGCTTCTAAATTATCTCTATAACCTGCCATGTCATCTGCTGTTCGGCATTTTTACTTATGCGTATTCGTCCTTCGGGCTGTACCATGTAATCGGCTTGTAAATGTGGGGCTTGTGAAAAACTTGTACTTGTGCCTCTATATACAATAATGCCCTGATACAGTATCTGTTCCCACTGTTGCGTGCCATCGGAATACGAGGTTTTAACCTCATACATTTGTTTTTGTCCTGCGGCATTGTAATGTATATAGGTGGTTTGCTCTGTTACCATTTTTACATTTCCGTTACTTTGTGTGTGTGTAAAATTTTGTTGTGTTATTTGATTTGGTAAATTTAAAAAATTATATGATATATTCGTAATGTTTGAGTTTTTATCTTGGGTCATGCTTTGTGATAAAAAATACTCCAAAATTTACTAAGTGAATTTACATTATCTTTCTATTATTTTAATATTTGGATTATTTTTTTTGAGATGTTTTATTTTTAATTTTTGTATTTCTTTTACATTTGCAAGATAAAAATTGAAGACTTCTTTTTGTTCCCTTGTATAAATCTCAACTTTATTTTTAGCGCCAGAACTACCAAACAAAGCCCAGCCTTTACCAGATTCTGCTATTATAGTAAAAACAATCGCTGTTAAATTATTGTTCAAAATATTATTATTTACATCATTGTGATTAATTTGAAATTTATCATCATATATATTTAATTCTCCAACAAAAACATATCCTTTAGTAAATAGATACATTATTATCCAAAATAATAATGAAGATATTAAAATTGTTATATAAACATATTCAAAAAACGGTATTATATTTTGACATATAGAACCAAAACCAAATATTATCAAAACTATTATAAATGATATTTTTTTTAGTTTAGAAATTCTCTTATTTTCAGTTGTTAATTTAACTATCATTTTTTATCTATTTCTTTTGCAGTATTAGTAACAGTAGTATTCATAAAATCAAAAAACAAAGTTTCTATTATCATATCTTGAACTGTATTTGTTCCTGTTTTATTTCCTGCAACTGAAAGTATAATTGAAGTTCCACCATATAATAATCTATTATTCCATGAATTAAATTGATATCCATCTAAAGTTGAACCTGTTATTACTGTTTTAGCACCATCAATTATAGTTGGAATTGAAGATAATGGATTTAAATTATAAATAAATTTCCCCATGGGTTTCCCTATATTTTCATCTGCCCAAGTTCCTTCCGTCACAGCATTCCCACGAGTTTTAACAACTATTCCTTGCGACCAAACTCCAAATGCGTCTAATAGAGAGAGATTTTTAGAACTCTCTTTATTTTCTTCTGTATTTGCCATGCCTATTATTACCACTGGTGGAGTATATTCATGAACCCACGCATCATTTATTTCATCATAACCATAAGTTACAAGACCCGGATTGTTATCGACATAATATTCTTGATATAATAATGGTGTACCTTCTGAATTTTGATATTGATGAAAATTTATACTATCTCTTCCATCGAGGTCAATATTGCAAATAGGGTTATTTGCAAACGCAGCGTACAAGCTTTCATGTGCTTTGGGTAGTGGGTCAACACAATGCCACCTGCCTAAAGTTGTGTCATACATCCTCGCACCGTAATCATACCAATTAACATGCGTGTGAAATTCTTTACCATTAAACCCAAAGTTTTGGTTTTCGCCTTGCCCTTGTGTTCCGGTGGGTTGGGCTTGTTGATGTTCTAAGCCAAAGGGGTAATAGTCAGTAGCGATTTGGTATATATTTGCTCGGTTATGGATTTGCATGTTTGTTACACATATAGTTATTTGAGGTGTAAATATAGGTTTTTTGTGGAAGTTTTAAATGATTTTGTGTTTTTTTATGGTTCCATTCCTACGGAATGGATTGTTCGCGGGGTGTTTTTTGCTCTACCGAGCGTATCATTCCTAATGGAATGATTAAAAAATATGTTTTAAAACTCAAATTATGCGGAGAAAAAACACACATAATACCATGACATTATAATTAATCACTGTCCTGATTTTGGGGAGTATTATAATAAAACAAAAATATTAAACACTCCCTTTTAACCACAAAATCATTCCATATAATGATATTTATCAAACAACTATAATATTCAATTTTACAAATCCACTTTTTTTAAATACTTTTGAAAAAAATAAAACTGTGAATTCCCGAACTCATATATATTTTGCTTCTGATTTTCATCTTGGATATCCAAATTCCGAAGAAAGTCGCATACGAGAATTGCGGATAATTACCTGGCTTTCAGCAATTCAAGATACATGTAAAGAATTATATTTATTAGGTGATGTATTTGATTTTTGGTATGAGTACAAATGGGTGGTGCCAAAAGGATATGTGCGATTTTTAGCAAAACTTGCCGAATTTGTTGATAGTGGTATTCCTGTATATATATGCAAAGGAAATCATGACCAATGGTATCAATCGTATTTGGAGCAAGAAATAGGAGCTATTATTTTTGATGAACCTATTATTAAAGAATATAATTCTAAGCTATTTTATATTCACCACGGACACGCATTAGGGAAATATGATGCTGGAATGAATTTTTTACATTCCATATTTACAAGTAAATTTTTACAATGGTGTTTTAGTAGAATTCATCCAAATACTGCTTTTGGCATAGCTCACCGTTGGTCTGCAAAAAATAGAAAGGCTAAGGTGTATGAATCGGCACATTATTTAGGCGATTCTAAAGAATGGCTTTTGCTTCATGCTCACGATATACTTAAAACACAACATATAGATTATTTTATATTTGGACATCGGCATATTGCTTTAAACAAACAACTTACATCAAAATCTCGCTATATTAATACTGGAAATTGGATAACAAATACCTCGTATGCAATGTTTGATGGAACACAATTGCATTTAAAAATATTTATGCCCGATTTGTTTCCTGAGGCTTCTATAATTTATTAACATACGATACTATTCTTTTCCCTATTTTACTTGCACTTATAATTGCAAATGGCAACACAATTAAAATTCCGGGAACATAAAATCGAAATCCATAACTGCCATTATCTGGATCTGCCACAAATAATATTACAGTATAATATGTTATAATAAATGTGAACGATATAATTTCCCACATTTCAAATTTTACTTTCGATTTTATTTTATTAATACAATATATTACAAACAATATCCACATTACTGTCCAATGTGGTCGCCAGCGAAATTCAGGCGAAGTAAACGACATAAAACCAAACAAAGACATTGTATTTCTATATGCTTTTGAAAAATCGAATGCTGCTAAAAAATAACCTCCACTTTGTGTGCTTAATCGCTCTATTGGGAAAAAACTAAAACTTTGTATTAAAAACAAATTACCTAAGGGTTGAAGTAAAATAGTGAAAACAAACACAAGTGTAAATACTATTATTTTTTTATAATTTGAAATATACCATGCATATATAAAAATAGTGGCAATTGCAAACGGAAAAATATTTGGTCGTGTAATACACAACAATCCTAATAACACAGACGATGCTATGTGTAATTTGGTGTTATTACGTTCTATGCCTTTTATAAAACAAAATAAAAATAATGACACAATAAATAATGCTAAATTTTCACTTAAACATCTAAATGTGTAATATTTAAAAACATCGAGAAAACCAAAAAGTGTAAGCGAAAAAAGTAATAATAAGCCTGCTGTTTTTCCCATTTTATTGTAAAAACTCGCATATAATAAAACAATTGAAATGCTCAAAAATAAACTTTGTAATATGTAAATAGGGATATTTGTTTCACCAAAAATACAAAAACATAGTGCAATAAATTGTCCATATAACCAGCTTGTAGGAGGAGTAATAGTACTGATTCCGGTTGTAACTATTTCGCTTGCATACAATGCGTACCAATCCCAATCGTCATGAGGAGTTCCGTCATAAAATTTTTCTAAAAACAAGGTGTTTTCAAACGGATATAATTTGAATAATGCAAGGCATAAAAATAATATAGGTAAAAGAATAAAAAGAGCAGTAGGTATTTTTGATGAATTTATACTATTTTTTATCATGCTTATATGTACAAAAAAGGTATATAATTTTTAATACGAATTATGTTTACCATTAATAGGTTCAACATGAATTGTTGAAATAATTCCAAATTGTTTCTGTATAATTGTTTCTATATCCGTGGCTATTTTATGCCCTTCTTCAATGCTTACATCACCCTTGAGCCTAATATGAAACGTAAGTTCTTGATGTCCTACGTAATTGTGAATATGAAAATGATGCGGTTGCAAGCTGTCTAAATCATAATGTTGAATTGATTCTTTAATTTTTTCAATTAACTCAGGGTCAGGCTGTTCGCCAAGCAATTTATTTATAGCTTCTTTTGCAATTTGATACGTAGCATAAAATAAAATTAACGAAATAATTGCTCCCAAAACACTATCAATCCACCAAAATTGTTTTGCAAACAAAATTCCAATCAACACAACCACAGACGAAAGAGCATCTGTTCTATGATGCCAAGCATCAGCCTTAACGCTTACATTATCTGTTTTGCGAGCAATATAAAAAGTATATTGAGCCAGTGCTTCTTTTACAATTATCGAAATAATTGTAACAATAATAGCTACCGTTCCAAACACTGGAGATTCGTGGTGAGTAAATTGCGCATATGATTCCATTAAAAAATTAAATGCAATTATTCCCAACAAAAATGCAATAAATAATGCTGAAATTTGCTCCCATCGTCCGTGTCCAAAAGGGTGTTCGGCATCTGGTTTTTTTGAAGATAATTTAACACCAATAATAACCACAATTGAACTTAACGAATCAGAAAGTGTATGCCACGCATCTGCTGTTAAGGCTATTGAGCCAGTTACTATTCCTGCCCAAAATTTCAGAACAAATAAAATACTATTTACAAATATTGAAACTGTTCCTGCTAAATATGCTGCTTTTGTTCTATCCATATCAAAGTATTAAAAAATTACAAATAAGCTGGGCATTTTACAGGCATCATTTTTTTACGTTTATTTCCATCAGAAATAATATATGAAACAGTAAGTTCCATAGCACCATGCCCCTTACTTGCCGTTCGCAGCGACGAAATATTAATATCATAATTCAATATAATATCATATCCATTATAAAGTGCTCCTATACCCAAAATAACTGCATCTTTGTCTCGAGAACGAAACCACAAACCTCCCGAAACACGAGGTACAGTAACTGTATTTGTATAATGAATAAGTAATACTCCAAAATGATATTCTTGTTGTGGCGATTGAAACTGTATTTTACATGCTGGAACAATATCAATATCAGACCGTAATTCTAAATGTGCAAATCCATGAAACAGCCATCGTTGCGGTAAAAAAATTGAATCATCATCAAAAAATGAAATGCGAGGTTTTGTAAGATTATTGCCCGAAATGCCTAATCCATATCGTTGTTTTTTTGAATGAGTATATAAAGCCTGCACGCCTGCATTTATATTAAAAAGTAGATTTCCAGTATATTCATGATTTTCCTGTGTTTCGAGCGAGGGATTATATTGAATACCATCAAATTGATCGGGAAATCGCAAGTATGTAAAATCTATAGCATTACTATATATTCCGGGCATAATTCCATACGAAAACTGCCATGTTTTTCTGTATGTTCTTAAATGATGAGCAATAGGAACACTCAGTTGAAACGTGCGTAAATGTGCATCGCCCGCCACATCGTAGGTGCATATTACGCCATATCCAATATCTTGACGGCTATGCATGTTTTTTAATTTTGAATCAAACGAAAGTCCAACCGTTTGATACGGCACAGCAACCGTTCTATATTGGTCGCGAACTACTGCATTAAATCTATATTTTCCTTGAAAAAACCCCGTATATGCAGCGTTTACATGAAGCACATTTGTATGAAAATTGGAAAAATGAATATCTTGTGCTGATACAAAAAAAACACGCAACAAAATCAACGTACATATCCCATATTTTACTATCCGCATTACTTAATAATTGTTATATTCCCTTCTTCAACAAATTCTTCTGAATTAAGACATGTAGCCTTAATGTAATATACAAGCACCTGTGGTTGTAAAGGTTTCCCTCTATACGTTCCGTCCCATGTTGTGGAAATATCAGTAGTAGAAAAAACACATTCACCCCAACGATCATACACTTCAAAAAGCACATCAGTAATAACCCCACTTTGCACTTGCAGCACATCATTTACCATATCATTATTTGGTGAAAAAGCAGTTGGCACATAAATATATGGATATCCGCAATTCCAATCATGCACAGAAATAGTAACCGTATCAAGCGACATACAACCGTATGAGTCGGTAGCTGTTACATAATATGTTATTGATTCATCGGGAGTTGCCGTTACAATTCCTTGTGAATTATCAGACAACCATAATGAAGGACTCCAGCGATACGAAATTGTATCAGAAATAACCGAAGCTGCATATATGTTAGTAGATTGCCCTTTATATAAAGAATATGAATCGGCATACGCTTCAAGTAAAGGCAAACGCTCGTTTAACCCAATTACAATTGGCTGATTAAGAGAAACTTCGCAACCATGAGCATCTGTTACATGTAAAGAATACGATTGTTGACATAAATTTTGAATATGTGCTGTTGTATCACCATTTGACCATTGATACAGATACGGTTGTGTGCCGCCAACCACCTCAACATACGCAGAGCCATTACAGGCAGAACTACATGTAGCAAAAAACAGAGTAGTGTCAACAATTCTAAGAAGTTGCGGTTCAATAATTTCAAAATCGCGTGTGTTTGTACACCCTAAACTATCAACTATTGTAACTGTATATGTGCCTGCTTCTAATTTATTGCGAGAAGGACCATCATGCCCGTTTTCCCATGTGTATATATATTCAGGGATTCCCATAGGAGAAACAAAAATTCGTCCGTCTGTTTCACCATAGCAGCTTATTTGGTCAAAAAAGTATGTGTCAATAATCATTTCATCAACCTCTACAGTAACAGTATCTTGTGCCACACAACCATCTTCGTTTTGTGCAAACACAATAAAATTGGTTGTTTGAGGCGGACTTACCACCACATTTTCAGTTCCTTGTCCTAATTTCACAAAAGCCGAAGGTTGCCATGTATATTCAACATGTTTTCCGGGCGTAAGATTTTCTACATTCAACGAAACATAATCATCTTTACAAATAAGCGTATCGCCGTATGCATGAATAGAATTATAAGAAACATCAAGATACACCGAACTTGTATCGTCAAATGAACAGTACGTACTAAACGCTTGTACATAATATCGCTGCGGATTAGATGCTACAACTTGTATAAAATTATTAGTAAAATCAGCATTTAAAACAGGAGAAAACCATGGATTTTCAGACCATACATAACGAGCCGTTTCGTTATTTGTAATAGCTCGCAACGTAACCATATCGCCATTACATACAGGATTTTTTTGTTGATTATTTGCTTCAACCTCAATACGCACAATAGCATAATCATTTTTATGCACCTGCACCTTTTGTATGTATTCTGTTCTACACCATCCGCCTTCAGTTACCATAAGTGTATATTCAGTAGTTTCTGATGGAGTTGCTATAGCCTGCGGTCTATCAGTTCTATCTAATCCTGTAGCAGGCACCCATTGATACGTAAAATTAGGATTATATTCTTGTGATATTCCAATTTCAATACTTTCACCCTCACACACATTTTGATTAGGGAGCTTGTCAACACGCACATCGGTAACAATAGTAATTTTTTTAGAAATAGAATCTCTTTGGTTACACGCCGACATATCTTCTACCCATAAAATAACAGTATATTCTCCTTCCGAAGCATATATATGTTTTGGCGATTCTTCATGAGAAAAAGGCGTTCCATCGCCAAAATCCCACGTATATGAAAGATTCGCATCGTCATATACTGTTCGAGTAGTATTAGTAAACGTAAGTTCAAAAGTTTCGCAGGCAAGCTCAGGTAACTCAAAATCAGCAATTAACATTCCAAAATCAATAAAAAATCGGAGCACTGCATTATTACAATTTGATGCATTATTTGTTACCGACCAGGCACCCGGATTCGGTTTTATAGGAAAATCGTTACATCCTCCACAACTTGCACACACACTTTGGTAAATATATCCTTTACTATCAAACCTACTTGTTCCGCCATCTACATGATCGCGTCCGCCACTGGCACATCCACTTTCTAATAAAGTATATCCATCGTACGTATAATAATATCCCGCCTGCTCTCCAAAAAATGTTGCATAATTAAGACTTTTAACTTTGTCATCAATTACCATTAAATAAAAATCCTGTCCATCAGTAATTTTTTGAAATGCATCAGAAGTAATATCCATATTTTTAGTTCCTTGCACCGAACTCCATCCTAAGTCGTACATATAATATCCTTTATTAGCATCAAAATACCACCCAAGTGCTGGTCCCTGCCAATCGCGTCCTGAACCTGCTAAATAAATTCTATTGCAAATATCAACCTCAAACGCTGTGGGAGTAATATTTGGGCGACCAATACCAGTGCCAAAAACAGTTGACCAATGCAAAGAAGACAAATCATTTGAAAACGAAGCTAAAAACTGTCCACTATTAGGCGTATTATAAGGAGCATTATAAATTAATGTTGAACCTGATGCAGTAGTTTGTCCAAATAAAAACACATCACCAGATTCATTTACACGTACAAAATGTGCTTGGTCATACGCAGGAGAACCAAATAAAGAACCATGTTCAAACGCCCCTGTTTCGCTATTTACTCGCAAAACAAACGCATCAACCGTACCTCCAATTCGCGAAGAAATAAATCCACCCGAAGGTAAGGAAGGCAAAGTTTGAGAACATGTACCACCGCTCACAAACACAGAGCCACTGGTATCAATATCAACCGAATATGCAGCATCTTTACTTTCACCACCAAAATATGTACTCCATTGCAAATCGGTAAGTTCAGGATTAAATTTAAAAATCACCGCTTCTTGACTCCCGTTTGATACTGGCTGAGCAGCATTTAACACAGGAAAATCTGATGAAAATGTGGTAGTTGCAACATATATATTATCATCTTTATCTAACATTATTTCGCCCCGGGCACCATCGGCATAATTGTAATACAAAGAATCTTGTCCATAATACAAATCTGCCTCTCCATCATAATTAATTCCATCATTTTGCGTACCCCCCATAAAAGTAGATGCTAATATTTGAGAGCCATCTGAACTTAATTTTGTGATAAAAATATCTATTCCATTTTCAAAATTCTGTGCATAATTATACACAATAGGTTTACCACCTTGAAACGTAGGTTGATATGCATTTTTTGTAGGAAAATCAGGAGATGAGGTTGTTCCTAACACAAGTAATTCATTATTTTTATTTACAATTAAACTATGAGGCATTTCGGCGCTACTTCCGCCTAAATATGTAGCATACAGACGCATTGTTCCTTCGGGATTATATTTAATTATTCCCACATCCCACGAACCGCCATTATATGTTGTTTGTGCAGCACCCAAACTCACAGGGTAGCCCGTTCCCGATACAATACCACCGCCATACGCATTGTTTTCATAATCATACGTAGCCGTAAATCCCCAATTATCAGCATTTGAACCAGAATAGGTTGAAAATATCAAATCAGGGTCAATATAGAGCGTATGCGATTTGTTATATTTACCTACATTATAACGAATAGTAAAATATGATAAATCATACGAACAAGGAATTTCAATTGTATCATTGTTAATAATTTGAAATGCATATGGTTTATATTCCAAAACTTGATTTACCGAAGTTGAAATAAGCAAATTTCCTTGCTGCGTTATTTCCATAGTTTTTACACCCGCATACCGTAATTCTATCTTTTTTGGATTTCCTTTTGGTTTTATAATAAAATCATATTTTAATCCACCAGCATTATCATACAATAACAAATCAATGTTTTTATATAATTCATGATATTGAACTCCTTGAAATGTACGAACTCCTTGTCCCCATTTAGCAGGATCATTTCCAATATAATAATTTTCAATTCCTTCTTGTACATTATGCCCTGTTACATAACAACGCGGATTCATATCATGAAAAAACACTTTATATGTATGCGAAACCACGGTGCGTGGTAACACAGGCGTGTGCAATGAATCGGTATAGGCTACAGAAACAGAATCATGAAACAGTGCCAATAATTCTTCGGCAGTATATTCATGACGCATATATGGACCATTCGCATGTTCGGTATCTGTGGTTTTTGGATCGAAAAACTGATATTTTAATCCATCTTGTTCTATATATAAATATCCTTCGTATAATGATGAGCGAAATAATACTGAACTATTCCATTGATTGCGATTTTCAGAAAAAAAGAGGGAAGACTGCCCAAAAACAATAAATTGTACAGATAAAAAGAAAAAACTTATTATATACTTGCGAATATACATGATTTACAAAGATATAGAAGATATAAAGTTACATACTATTTATGGTAAAACCAATTTTGATTACCATAAATCTTTTCTTTTCCCCAAATTTAGTAGATAAAATCTTTTTTATGGTAGCTGTTTTACAATTAGTTTTGCAATTTTAGGAAAATAGGTGTTACAAATAGTAGAAATATTATTTTCTTGTGCTGTAAACACACTTTCAATAACATCGCCAGTAATAAAAGTTGCATTTTTATTAAAAATAACATAATGCACTCGAATAATTCTTGGGTACTGTTTTGAGCCAACTAAATACGGATTGCTATAATCGCCCACTATTTCAAATTGAGTTATAAACACAACATACTGAGCCGAATAATTACTAATTAAATCTATAAAAACTTGAGGGTCGAGAAATTTTACACTTACAAATTTGTCTTTATTATCATCGCGAACACTTACAATTTCGCCATTTGGTAATCTTTCGGGTTTTTCTTTTTCTTTTTTAAAGCGAGGTTTTATACTTGTAACCGCCGAAAGGTCTCGTTTTTCCTCTAAATTTTCGGGACGTTTTGTAAGCACATAATCTGCTTGTTGATGCACTATATCAATATCATTATAAGCATCGGTAGTGTAGGTTCGTAAAAGACTATACACATTTATAGAATCACGAATTGCCATTGTCATATGTTCATCAAGACTTGTTGTAAAATACTGAATTGACTGTTCGTATGTCATTTCAGATTCAGGAAGCATAGCTGCCGATTCCTGATTATTATACATTTTACTATCAAACGGAATAAACAATATTGTTTTATCAGGTTTATTTTGAGAAAATACAGAAAGCCCCAAAAACAGTAATGCACAGCCAAACACAATTCGTTTCATATTTTCGTCGTTTAATTAATTCATACAAATATACACTATTTTATGTGTACATAAAACCTGTAAATTCAATTAATACATGCGAAAATATTTATTTTACCATAATGTATTTCATTTTATAAAATTATTTGTGCTATCTGGTTTGGGGCTGAATTGTTTGAAATGGTAAATTTCCTCAATCTCTTTCTCTTCTATTCCATCAGAACGAACAGATTTAGTAATTCGAAAAGTAGTGTCATTTACAATTAAACCAGAACGAATATAGGCTTTTTTAGAGAGAGCATCGCTATTATAATATCTCTCAAATAAAATGTTTTTATCCTCAATTTTAAACAATCCCCAACAATATTTATTTTCTTTTAATTTTTGAATTAATTGTGTATTTGTTATTTCTTTTTCCATATTTAAAAGTTCTTCATAATTATATCGTCCTCCAATATGGAGTATAATACCATTACTATAAAAAAAGATTAATGTTACCATAAACTATTTCCTGTACCAGTTCCTAAATAAAAATACTAAATTATGCATTTCACTTTATAAAATTATTTGTGCTATCTGGTTTAGGACTGAATTGCTTGAAATAGTAGGTTTCATACAATTCTTTTTCTTCGCCAGTTTTTGAACGGATAGATTTTGTGATTATAAAAGTAGTGTCGTTAAGAATTTCTCCCGAACGAATATAAGCAGGTAATGGGCCACCTGAAGATGGATACCATCTTTCAAACTCAATTTTATTTCCTTTAATTTGAAAAATACCCCAAGCAGATTTATTGTTTTTTATTTCATTCCAATCAATAGTATGAAAATTCCTTTCCAATTCTTCTAAGCTGTTATTTATCCATCCTCCCCGATGAATAATAATTCCATTTTGATAAAAAAAGTAAGTTGCACTTACTCCATAATCATCCATAAGGTAATAATAACCATCAGTTTTTAATTGATTACCTACAAATAACGTTCTAGCGAAAGATAATTTATCGTCTGTCAATATTTCTTTATTACAACTATATGAAGAAAACATAACTGTTATTGCTATTAATATTATTTTCATTTCTTTCATTTTTAATCTGTTTTTTACCATAATGTGTTCCCTGTACCAGTTCCAAAATACCAATTCCACACTCTACACCTTACTTTATAAAATTATTTGTGCTATCTGGTTTAGGGCTGAATTGCTTGAAGTGGTAGGTTTCATATAATTCTTTTTCTTCGCCTGTTTTTAAACGAATAGATTTTGTAATTATAAAAGTGGTGTCGTTAAGAATTTCTCCTGAATGTAAATAAGCAGGCATTCCTCCTCCTGATGATGGATACCATTTTTCAATCATAATTTTATCTGAATCAATATTGAAAAGTCCCCAATATAGTTTTTTATCCTTCTTAGCATTCCAAAAGCTTCCATCTCGATACATTTCTTCATATTCATTTAATTCATTTTCAAACACATGTCCTCCGCTAGCAAGAATTCCATCTCTATATAAGAAATAAATGATATAAATATCTCTTATTTGAGTATAGTAATACCCATCTATTCTTAACTGATCATTTGTATATGATGTTTTATTAAGAATTAATTCATCATCTAAAGATTTAAATTTTTCACATGCATTTAAAATGGTCATAAAATTTATCAAAAATAATAATAACATATTTTTTTTTATTTTCATATTATAAAATTTCTATTTTACCATAATGTGTTCCCTGTACCAGTACCTAAATAAAAATGCCATGCAGGATTTCTTGTTTTATCAACTTTAAAATAGGGGGAGTCTCCACCCATCATAAAGTCATGTGCAAATTTATTTTGAAAGGTGTTTCTAATTTTTTCTGAATTTCTACCAATTCTCATTGGCCCTATACCAACATACAAAACACCTGCCCGATATTTATCTGGGTCATCTCCTTTTTTGCCAATGATATATGTTTCTCGTCCATTTATTACTGGAAACAATCTATCATCTTTATCTAAACCAGGATCTCCAGTAAATAAATTAACTCCTATTTTTAAAAAACCTAATTGCAAACGTGCTGCAGCTGTTCTGTATCTATCTCCTCCATCTGCCGCTGGTACGCCTATAAAATATTTTCCGGCATTAAACATATAATCATTTTCATATTTAAAGTTAATGAATGGAGTACCTATTGTTATTGAATTTAATGTCTGACTCGTTTCTCCACTAATAAAAGTTGTTCCAGAATAATTTACAATACCTCCAAAAGTCCATTCTCCTCCATATCTTTTTTCCCAACCTTTGTAACTATCATCATAATAATCCCAATAATAGGTAGCTCCTGCATGTGCTCTATAACTAACAGGCATAAGTTTGGGCATTCCAACTGATGCGTTAATGCCAACACCTTTTTGCTCGCTACTTATTAAATGCACATCAACTTTAACCGCTACGGGCGAAATATATTTTTGAACTTCATAACCAGATTCTGTAAAGAATAACCAAGCAGCTGCTGCTAATAATATAAAATCCCCATCTGGGTCGGTGTATATCAAGGGGTTATTTAAGCAATAAGGATACCGATTCAAATTTTGCGAAAGCGATGATTGCACGTAATTATCGGGTGCCATCATTCTGCCGGTTAAGGGGTCGTAAATCCTTCCGTTCATATTAATTATGGCAAAATCATCTAAATGTTCGTGTCCGGTATAGCCTCTGTCGAATAAGAAATTATCTACACCAGAATCATATTCCCATGTATGGGAATTTCTCCTATTGCCCCAAGCATCATAACTAAGGCGTTCTACTACTGCTCCTTGGCTATCTGTAATTTCGTTTATAGAGCCTAAATGGTCTTTGTGGGTGTAATACATTTCGTGCACCCCGCTACTCGATAGTACGTATATCCCCACTCCATCAATATAATGTAATTCCCGAACTCCTTCAGGTGTTATTTCTTTTTCGTACGCACCTACGTAATACTTTGTTTTATACGCTTTATTATGTTCTTTTAATACCATTTTTGCTCGTTGTTCGTTAGCTCCATACGTAAATTCTGCCATTTTGTTGCCTCTTGTTTGAACAATGCTTTCTATCTTATTATATGAAGTATATGACAACTCAAGTCGTTCTATTTCTTGCACTCCTGTTGCGGGTGGTTGTATTTCTTTTACTGCATACGGTAAAGTTTGCTCGCCCGAGCTGTTTCCATAAGAATACGTCCCCACGTTTGATTTATAGGTAATATTTCCGTTATCGGCATATTCTACAAGTATGGGAGTGTGTTGCTCTACCTGCGAACGGGTAAGTCTGTTGGCTTTATCGTAGGCAAAGGATTCTTTATAAATCTTTTCAATAGTTTTATATTAATATTTTTTTATAATTCAAAATATAGAAGATATAATCTTCATTCTTACTTTTTTGAGAGTTGTTCAATTACTTTTTTCTTTCGCTTATCAGTAAAAACCTTTACCCAAGATAAAACAAACGCATCATACCCGCCAGATTTGTTTTTTTCTTCTCCCGTTAATTCCACCATGAAAATTTGAGGAGTATCACCTGCTTCCATCCAAGGTTTAATGTTTGTAAAATAATCAATTTTTGATAAAACACAGCTTCCTGAACTCCCTGTTATGAAAGCAATTTTTTTTCCGTGAAAATCAAACGTATCCCGTGAGTTCTCTAAAAGAGAGTTTAATAATTCGGCTTCCTGTGTACTTAACATTTCATCATCATTAGTGTTTGGCTCTGTTCCTTTTTGTGGCATACTTTTACAGCTTAATAATGTAAAAGAAATCAGTAATATTATTTTGCTCATTAACATAATTAATATTGATTAAGATAGTACGAATACAACATCGGTCTAAAACCAACTGAACGTAACACCATTTGCGAATGGAGAATAAAAGGATGAATCCCTATTGCAGGAGCACCAGCCAAAGTTAAAGCCCTTGCTGTATGATTAACGCAGCTACTAAAGTATAAGTTGTAGTTTACTCCCTTATTCAGATTTGCTCCGTAATTAGCAATCCGTTCTAAATTAACTCCTTCAACACCAACCTTCCACACATCTTTGCTAGCATTAACATAATTATTCCAATCATTAGTGCCATTTTTAAATTTGAAAGGATTAAATATCCATTTACCACCAGGGTCAGGACCAACTGAAACTAAAGAATTATGCGGATTTGTTTCGCCTACTTTTGTCAGCGCACTATGACCTACTGCATCTGAATTTTCTGTATTTAGTTGAACTTCTCCCGGATTAAAACCAGCCAAAACATCGCTCACATTCGCCAACAAGCCCAACCCATAGCCAATATTTTCAAGTGTTGAATTTCCTTTTTTTCCTAAATAACCTAATTCGTTTTGGTTAAAATTATATGAAACAACTCCTAAACTTACGCTCATATCTGTTTGTCCGCCGGTATATATAAATGTACCTGCTGAGTTTACAAACGAACCTGCAACAACACCAGCAGTATTTGCCATTGGCATACCCGAGGTTGCTACCATTCCACCTAAAAAGCCACTTGCTCCGCCTACAACTGCACCACCTGCCATATAACCCCATGTTTTACCACTACTATAATCCCACTTTAAAGGATTCATAGTGCCATTTGCTAACGAACCGCCTTGCCACATTCCTAAATCTGCTCCTATTGCGGTAGGTAATAAAGCTAAAGTAGCTCCGCTTGTAAATAAAGCTGATACAAGAACAGCTGCCGTAAATATAAAATCCCCATCTGGGTCGGTATAAATCAAAGGATTATTAAGGCAATACGAATATCTATTCAAATTTTGCGAAAGCGATGATTGCACGTAATTATCGGGTGCCATCATTCTGCCTGTAAGGGGTTCGTATATACGACCATTCATGTTAATTATGGCAAAATCATCAAGGTGTTCGTGTCCGGTATAGCCTCTGTCGAACAAAAAGGTGCCGCCTGCGGTGCTGTCGCTTGCCCATGTATGGGGGTTACGACGGTTGCCCCAGGCATCGTAGCTAAGGCTTTCTACTACTGCTCCTTGGCTATCTGTTATTTCGGTTATAGAACCCAAATGGTCTTTGTGGGTGTAATACATTTCTCGCGTTCCGCTACTCGATAGTACGTATATACCCACCCCATCTATATAATGCAGTTCGCGTGTGCTTCCGTTGGGCATAATTTCTTTTTCGTACGCACCTACGTAATACTTGGTTTTATAGGGTTTATTATGTTCTTTTAATACCATTTTTACACTCTTTGGTGTTATTTAACTTCTATTTTAATCAATCCATATTTAGCTTTTATATCAAAGTTTTCAGATGCTTCATTTTTTGAATATACTTCAAAAGAAATTATATCAGAAGGGTTTAAAGAAGGTAATTTCTCTTGTATTTGCTGTGTTTTAAATAATTCTCCGTTTATAAGATATAAAAAACGACTTTTTATATGTGCAATGCTGTCTCCTTGTAAATCAATTACGCAATTAACACATTTATTACCAATTTCTTTTTTTTGGTCATCATTTAGCTTAAGACCATCTATATATATATTGATATTGGAACTATGAGATTCATATATACTAAAAGTTATGTCTATAGTCTTGCCTTTTAAATGTTTGTTTTCCTGTGCTATAACTATAAATGAAAAACAAATTAATACGATAGTTATATAAAGTCTCATAAATTTAAGGTATATATGGAAATAAGAAAAATCTTAAAAAAACATCAGAAAACATTGTGGTTGTAGGCGTTCCTCCCCAGTTAGAGTACAAGCCTCCTCCAACTCTATTTAAAAGCATTGTGTTTCCATATAAAGCCTTATCTTCAGGTGAAAAAGAAAGATATGTTTGTTTTTGTGTAACTGTAGCTCCTATATCTTGATAAACATAAGCTTCTTCTGCTGATATTGCTTGACCATTATAATAATAAGTAGTATTATCTGTAGTCCAGTGAGTATGTACTCTACTAACAGCATGTTCAATTTGTATTGCATCTAAATCCTTATATGCCCCATTAAAATCATAATGATATTTACTTGAGTGTCTAAGAGCACTTTTAACATAAGAACCGTCATCCATTAGATAACCACCGAACTCTCTATGCCAAAACCTAGAACGTTGCATTTGAGCATTCATTTTACAATATGCACCGTATTTAACATTATATCCTCCTAAATTATTACCACCATTCCATTTCCAAGAAGCATACGACATTCCATGATATAAACCAAGAGATATTACTCCACTTAAAGCGACAGAGCTTAAATTAACTTGATTAAAATCACCTTTAGAATAAAGTAACTGATTTGTAAGGTTTGCAGAAGCACCACCAGCAAAAGCACCTGCACCACCGCCGATAGCAGCACCTACACCACCACCAACAAAACCAGATATAGCACCAAAAGCAGCTCCTTTTAACATAGTTTGGCTATCCCAATTAGTTGCAAGTCCATTAAAACCCGCACCACTAATAGCTCCAGCCCCAGCTCCCGCCAACATAGCCCCTCCTCCAACTGCGCTAATTCCTACTGCTGCACCTCCAGACAATCCACCAATTAATGCACCTCCTGCAATATATCCTACCATATTCCAACCAGAAGCACCATTTGCTTGCCCAATCATATAACCAGATGCTCCTCCGATAGCAGCCCCAATAATAACAGGGACAAACCACACTAAATCTCCACTTGGGTCGGTGTATATCAAGGGGTTGTTAAGGCAGTAGGAATACCGATTTAGGTTTTGCGAAAGAGATGATTGCACGTAATTATCGGGTGCCATCATTCTACCGGTTAAAGGATCATATATACGACCATTCATATTAATTATAGCAAAATCATCAAGATGTTCGTGTCCGGTATAGCCTCTGTCGAACAGGAAATTATCTCCATCAGAATCATAGTCCCATGTATGGGAATTTCTTCTGTTGCCCCAGGCATCGTAGCTAAGGCGTTCTACTACTGCTCCTTGGCTATCTGTAATTTCGGTTATAGAGCCCAAATGGTCTTTGTGGGTGTAATACATTTCTTGCACCCCGCTACTCGATTGTACGTATATACCCACCCCATCTATATAATGCAGTTCGCGTGTGCTTCCGTTGGGCATAATTTCTTTTTCGTACGCTCCTACGTAATACTTTGTTTTATAGGGTTTATTATGTTCTTTTAATACCATTTTTACTCGTTGTTCGTTAGCTCCATACGTAAATTCTGCCATTTTGTTGCCTTTTGTTTGCAGTATTTGCGCTATTTTTTTATGTGGCGTGTAGCTTAATTCAAGCCGCTCTATCTGCTGCACCCCATGGGCGGGAGTTTGTATTCCTTTTACAGAATATGGCAAAGCCTGTTCGCCCGAGCTATTTTCGTAAGAATATGTACCCACGTTCGATTTATAGGTAATATTACCGTTGTCGGCATATTCTACAAGTATGGGCGTGTGCTGCTCTACCTGCGAACGGGTAAGCCTGTTGGCTTTATCGTAGGCAAAGGTTTCTTGCATGCCAAAGCTTGTGCGGCTTTGCAGGTTTTGCTGTAGTTTATTGTCAGTATTTTTAAAGTCAAATTCTATCTGTTGCACCGCTCCGGTTTGTATTCCTACAAGGGTGCCATAGTCGGCATCGTAGGTGTGGGTTGTGGTTAAGCCGTTGCCTAAGGTATATGCCCGTATGCCGCCCAATGTGTGTAAAGATTTTAATGTCCATATTGCTTTGTTAGCATCATCGGTGGTTGCGGTGTGTGTACCATAGGCATCGTACAAAAATTTTATGGCAAAACCCGAAGGATACAACATACGTCTCAGGTAGGTGTTGTCGTATTCAAACTGATAGGTAAATTCTTCATCATCAATATTTTCTATCTGTTTCACAACTCTGCCGTACGAATCATATTTATATACTGTTGATGTGTTGTTTGGAGCTACAACAGACTTTAACTGATTTATTCCATTAGCTGAATTATTATATGAATATGCATACACGCCTTCTGGTACTGTTTTACTCATCAATCTGCCTAAAATATCATACTGCATAGAATATTCATTATCTCTGGCATCTTTTTGATTTATTAACTGTCCCAATGAATTATACTGATATTCAATTTTACCAGCACTTGGGTCATTAAGAACAGTTTGATTTCCAAAATTATCGTATTCCATTGTTATTTCTGTATCAGCTTGCACTGCTCCGCCGGGTGTTTTATACACTACCGATTTTGGCAAACCAGAGCTATAATAGGTGTGTCCGATTCTTCCTCCATTATCTTCTGATTCTATAACTTCGCCAAAGTGGTTGTAGGTTTTTTTGGCAACGTTGCCAAAACCATCTATAACTCGTAAAGCATTTGTTGAATAAGAATAATTTGTTGTTAAACTGAGCGGTGTTGCAGTTCCTGCTTCATTTACATTACTTATTTCTGATATTACCCTACCATATATATCATAATTTGTTTTATTCCAAATAGGTATAGCTCCATAAGAATAAGGTAATGATGACATTTCCAGCTGTCCTTTAGAATTATATTTTGCTTTTTGCAGAACGGTACCGCCTGTTTTTTGTGTTTCTACTAATACTACACGTCCAAAATTATCAAAGTATTGTTTTGTATTTTGAGAATTAGGTACTTTAACATACGTATAAAACAATCCTTTATCAGAACTCTCCCATCCGGTTGAATATGTAATTATTTCTCCATTTGGCATAATTGTTTGTATCCTATTTCCCCAATCATCATATTCATGTACAACAGAAAGGTTATCAACTCCGGTAGATTTAATTATATTACCAAATAATGGATCATATTCAAAATATGATTTTTGATTTAAAACATTTGTTTTTGATATAATATATCTTCCCCAAGAATCGTATGCATAACTTTCTGTTCGTGAACTAAAATCAGTACCAGAAATTCTTTTTTGTGTAAGATTTCCTTTATTATTATATGTATTTGTTACTGTTACTCCATTATCCGAAATAATAGTTTCTACCTGCCCTTTATTTGTATATGTATAGTTAGTTGTTCTTACATAATCAGTAGGGTCACTTTCTCTTGATTTTATAATTGTTGTTTTTTGCGGTTTTGATAGCATCCAACTCCCTGCTTGTATGTAATTTTCATACTTTTCTTGTACAAAATCCTGAGCATTCACACTTCCTTTTATACCTATTTTGGTTTTTACATTATCAACTAAACCTTTATCTAAATCAAGATATGCTATTGTTTTTATTGATTCTGTATTGTTTATGAAATCTTCGGTTTTTACTTCTGTAACATAAGGAAATAGTATCTTATCATTACATGTTGAATGCATATTATTAATGTATGTAGTTTGGCTAATCAAAGTATTTCCAATATATTGTTTACTTTGACGCAAATTCATAGTGGCATACAAAGTATTTATTGTAAAAGTTGATACTGTTTTGCTATTATCGAGCGTGTTTTGTTGTGATATTTCTTTAAATCCCAAAAATCCTTTATTGTGGTGCATAATCGCTTCTTTATAATAATAATTAACAGGCTGCATTCCACTATATTGAACACTTGCTATTACTTTTAACGGACCAGAAAAATCTTTATACGGCATAACAGAGTTATAACCTTTTGTATATGTTGCTTTATTTTCTGTTAAAAGAGCATAATTAAATGATATATTATTTATTCCATCAAAAATAGATGTAACTATATGAAGTTCTTCATCTTTGTAAAAACTTAAAAGTTGTTTGTTATTCCTATAAAGACCTCCTTGTAATAAAAAATCAGATTTTCCATTTCCATTAAAATCTGCTGGAGGCGTTTGGTATGTATTAGGGTTTTTACTAACATGCATGCCTGCATGTACTGATGATTGTTTATAAAATGTTCCGTTTTTTGAATAATTTACATTAACAATAAACATAAGCGAATCACTTTCACTTTGAATTAGCTCTAAAATATCTGATTTTCCATCTCCATTAAAATCACCAATAAATATACTGTTTTTATTTGAGGATTCAGTAGGATCCTTATCAATAAGCAATGGTTTTGAAACAACTCCCCAGTCCCATCCACTTTTTCCTTTTGATTGATGCACTTCCCATCCATACCCACTTACCCATGTTAAAACATCAGTATTTCCATCACCATTAAAATCGCCAAAAAACACTTTATGCCAGTATGTAGGGTAACCGGTAGATACTAATTTTTTAAATGTAATATTAGGGGTTATACTCTCGTTACTGATTTCATATATTTCACACTTATCAGTTCTCAATACCATTATATCCTTTTTCCCATTACCATTAAAATCTATAACGTATGTATGCAAAGCTTCCTTTTCTTCTGTAATTTCAAGTGAGGCATTTGACAAAAAATCTATTTTTCCATGTAACGTTAAAAAAGAGTATGTTCCATTTCCCTCCGATGGAATAAGCAATATTTCATCAACACCATCTCCATCAAAATCACCCACTAAAGGTTTTCTATATAAATTGTCTTTCCATAAAGCACACGCATTCTCACCAGTAATTCCATTTTTATTAGAAAGTAATGTGTAAAATATAATTTCATCTTTAGAGGATTCTATTGTTGCATAAACTATATCTGTTCTATTGTCGCCATTAAGATCTGCTGTTATAATTTTATATATATCTTTATCATAATTACTTGGAAGTTTATATACTTCGCTAAATTTAAATACTCCCGAAGGTCTTCCTTCTCCATACCATAATTCTCTATTACTTGTTACCACTGCCAAATCCATAATTCCATCTCCATTAAAATCGCCTGTATATATTTGGTGCTCAGCGTCTATTTCGTTTATCGGTGCAGTGTTTATAAGTGCTCCTGCGTTCCCCCAACCAACAATAGTAGAATTTAGCCTTTCTCCATTTGAAGCGTATTCTATAATTTCATTCAAATGGCTTTTATTGTCAAATCCAGCTTGAGCATATTTAAATTCATACGACTTAACAAGTTTATTTTGATTTAGAATTTTTACTTTATATAAAAGCATAGTTTGTTCAATTCTTGAGCCTGTTATATAAGCACTTGAAACATCTCCTCGTTTTTCGTAAAAAAACATAATAGAGTTACCCGCATACGTAATCTCTTTAATATTGAATTCCCCGGTTGCTCTATCTTCAATATATTTAAAATGTATTTCATTTCCATGTGGGTCTTTTATTCTGTTTAAAGCATATGCGTATGCCACTGTTGGATCGTTAAGATTGGATGTGCGTCCAGGAGCTTCAATTCTGGAATCATCTGTTTTACCATATTCATACATAAGTCCGTTTTTATGTTCTACAGTAAATGAAGTTATCATTTGCGTTTGATTCCATCCATTTATATAAATTTTAGCAAACGATTCTATTTCCGTTCTATATTCTGTTTGCCATCCATTATTATCTTTTGTTCCAACACTAATGAGCCGTTGACCATCTAACATAAAATTATCACTATTATCAAATACTATTCCTTCTACCTTTCCATCATGATGTATGGTTTTCCCCGTTCTTGTAATAGTTGATAAACCAGTAATGTTCCAACCTACACCTAAAATTCCATTTGCTACTTGACTATTATACGCAATGCCAATTGAGGGTTGCATGCCATTCGTTCCCAAAGGAGCAAAAAACGGTATTGAATAAACAGCAGCTCCTGAGGGACTTACATCTGCATACCCAGTTGTTATGCCTACCGATAAATCTGTATTTGTTGTTTGAGTATTTGGATTTTTTGGGGTTTGATAAGCCGCATTTACAATAATATTTTCATCAATATATATGCGTGTATTGATTTATTTGCATCATACGCACTAAATGCACTCCCTTGTGCAAAAATTATGTTGTCTCTTGCTACATACGTATGGTTTTGAGCAGTATTTATTTGCTTTGATAATGTAATTGTTTTTTGAGCATACAAAATCTGCATAGAAAACAATAAACCTATAAGAGTTACATATTTTTTTATCACGTATATCATTATTAATGTATTATTTTCTATTCTAAAATTATCTTCCATTCTCTTTTTTTATTTCCTATTGTAATTTGCATAAAATATACACCTCTTGGATTAGCTGATAAGTCCACAATTTCATAAAAATCAGAAAAGTAACTTTTATGAATTATTTTTCCTGAAGAAGAATAAACTACAACTTCAACTATAGAATAATCAGATATATTCTGTACTTCAATTTTTAATTTACCTTTTGTAGGATTTGGATACACTATCACTTTATTTTCTCCTACAAATACTTCTTCATTTTGATATTCAGTTTTTTCTAAAATATCTAATTCTGCCTCATTAATAGGCTGTTTTTCAGTCGTTTGCTTCTCAAACACACCACTTTTTAAAGTAATAACCGAACGAACTACCATATTTCCTGCCATATCGTAATCGTATCGTATCGTTGTTTGAGAAAAACAATAGGTGTTAAAAACACTGAAAAGAATAGATATTGCAAATATTTTATACATACATATATTATTTAAATGTTTATTTAGATTCTTCAAGTCCATTAATTCTTTTTTCAAGCTGAATGATATATAATGTTAATTCCTCTATTTTTTTAAGAAGTAATGCATTCATTTCCTTCAATTCAAATCCATTTTCTTTTACTTCTTTTTCAGAAGGAATATCCGGTAAATGTTTATTTTCTATAACAAAAGCCTGCAATTCTTTTATTGTCATTAAATTATATTCTTCTGAAAACACGTGGTCATACCACATATCTAAAGCATGTAACTTAACCTCAAATTCCTCAGCATATACTTTTTTTGCATTAACAATACCATTCCCTATAACTCGAAACACTTCTTCATTTCTATTATTTAACACCGAAATTGCTTTCGTTTTATCTCTATTAACATCAATTAATAATGCTGTTTGTTCATTAGCTGTAGCTAAATGTTTAATAACTAATTCATTTTTAGGAGCACCATCAAATGAAATACAATCAGTAAGATTTCCTGTAACAAACTGTACAAAATCTGATTCATTATATATATTTACCTCAACTTTCGTTGGATCAAAAAAACTTAATCTATTAGGTGAAAACTTAATCTGTTCCCATGGGGGCACGACTCTTACATATAATTCAATATAGCTTTCGCCTGTTGAACCACTACCATTTACAGATACTAATTTTGCTTTAAAGTCAGTTGCTTTTAATTTCTTATTATTATTACTCGAAATCATTTCCAACTGTATATAAGGCTCTGAGGGAAAAGGTAATTGTTGTTTTACTCTAAATAAAATTTCTGCAAATCCAATATCTGATGGTAAATTATCAGAACCAGAAGTTCCCCCTATAAACTCAAGAATCATCGTCGCTTGAAAATATTGTTCTTTAACTTTTACACTCGCTACTTTTGACCAATAACCATTTTCATCTTCACCACTAAAACCTGTAACATAGCCGCTTGAAGGAACTATTGAAGTCTCAAAATATCCTTCAAATTGATTGTGTGGTTCAGTATCATTATTGTTAAGATAATCATCAGCTAACACGTGCCATTCTGATATATTATTATTCGGAGGCATGTTTTTATTATTAATGTTTTGAAGAGCTTTGTATAAAAATCCATTATATGAAACAATCATTCCTTGTTTATAACTGAGATTTACAATCCATACATCACCGTTATTCCACATTAAATCCCATTCATTATAATTATTATGCGGATTTGTTCCTGCATTTAAAATATTTTGTTTAGCTCTATAAGTTACCGTATTAAATGTTACAATCATACCACTCAAATATGATATATTCTGTATCCACTCATCATTATTAGACCATTGTAATGTCCACATAGAAGGAAGATAACGAGGTTCCGTATATGCTTTTGTTGAAGGAATATTCTGATTCGCAACATAATTTATTCCTTGATTTGTAACTAACATTCCTATTTTATATTCTATTCCTTGTACCCAAGAATTTCCATTAATCCACTGCACTTCCCAAACAATTTGATTATCTCTTGGTGTTAAATACTTATTTTGTTCTGTAATATTTGTATTTGCTCGAAAGACAAGAGAATTGTACATCACTTGTGTGCCTGATGTATATACTGTTCCAGATACCCAATTACTTTGACCAAAAGTTATTAGATTAATAAAAATAAAAAAAACTGCTAATAGCGTGTTTTAAACTTTGATAGTTTTCATTTTAATTGTTATGTTAGGCACAAGGCTACGAAACCAGAAACAACAGCGATAAAATGGAGAAATTTTTGTTT
>JAAYPM010000062.1 GCA_012519815.1 Bacteroidales bacterium | reverse complement strand
TTCATGATTATGTGCTCGTAATTTTTCAGCAGCTTTATACGAATATCGTTCAGGTTTAATACTTGCACCAATTATAAGAGTTTTGTTTTTCATACGTAGTAATTTTATTCATTTTATACAATTGTATTCCATCCAAATGTATCAGGAACATCACCATATTGTATTCTGACGAGCGTAGTATATAATTTCATACACACATCTCCCGTTTTTTCTGAATTTCCATACGTATATCGTATATTAGTAAGAGGGTCATAAATTTCATATATTGGCGTAATAACAGCAGCAGTACCGCATTGTGCAGTTTCTTCAAAATGTGCGAGTTCCTCAAGTAACACTTTTCGTTTTTCAACTTTCATTCCCAATTGAATTGCAATATCTTGCAAACTCATATTAGTAATTGAATTTAAAATTGAAGCAGACTCAGGTGTTACATACGTATTTTGTATAATACCAAAAAAGTTTGCAGGGCCACATTCATCTAAATATTTTTTTTCTTTTGGGTCTAAATACAAGGCAGAACTATACCCTAATTCCTGTATTTTTTGTGTAGTTGCTAATGCTGGTGCATAATTTCCTCCAACTTTCACATTTCCAGTTCCTAAAGGAGCAGCTCTATCAGTATCGCGTTCAATAATAACCTTTACAGGTTTCACTCCAGTTTTAAAATACGGACCAACTGGCGAACAAAATAACACAAGTAAATATTCATCGGCAGGGTTTAATCCAAGTTGTGCCGAAGTACCAATAAGAAGCGGCCGCACATACAATGAAGCTCCAGTGCCATACGGAGGCACAAATTCTTGATTTTCTTTTACAAGCGTTATTAAAGCTTTTTCAAATACATGCGTAGGAATTTCGGGCATTGATAATCGTTTTGCAGAACGATTCATACGTTTTAAATTTTCTTGCCAGCGAAAAATTCGAATCTTTGAATCTTTTCCTCGAAACGCTTTTAGCCCTTCAAAACATTCTTGTCCATAATGCAAACAAGACGCTGCCATATGGAGATTAATAGTTTCATCGGTACAAATTTGAACATCTTCCCATTCATTATTTCGAAACACACATCGTGTGTTTTTATTTGTTTGTTTATATGCAAACGGTAGCTGCGCCCAATCAATCATTTTATAAATTTATTTTGTTAAAACTTCGAGTTTGTTCTTGTAATTTTTGAATTTGTTTGTTTTTATTTTCATTTCTTCTACGTTTTGAAGATTCAGTAAAAAATCGATGATTTTGCAGAAATTTAATTTGCATTTTATTCCATTCATATTCACTTTTTGTAATCATTGAATGTTCAATTAACTCTCTGTATAAATCGCGAGAAACGGGGAAGTAATCATCTCTACCAAGATAATCTAAATCGGCATCACACATAATTTTTTCGAGTAAATTTTTAGGCTTATGTGGTAATTTTGTAACCAAAATAAGTTCTACTATTTGTTGAATTTGTTCTTCGGTAAAATTAAATCGCGGCAAAATACTTTTCACAAGTTGAGCACCAAGGTCTTCATGATCCATATATGCCAACAAAAATCCAGCATCATGAAACAGAGCCGCAGTTTTTAGCAAAAGCATTTCCTCATCAGACACCTTTTCTTCAAGACCAATAATTTCTGTTTGCACAACAACATCAATAGTATGTTTAAGATTATGATAATATAAATTTTTAGGAAGTTCTTTTTCAAAACGCTCAAACATCATTTCTTGCAAATCTTCAAATTTTAAAAGAGCAAATTTTAGATTAAATTTTTTATTAGGGATAATACGTTGCGGATCGTCGCTATATTCTGCTTTAAATCCATTTACAAAATACATATCAACCTCACCTTTATATTTCACGGGCATTTTGCCTCTATGCTCACAATCAAAAAAATCTTGCACTAATAAAAACGTACTTTCAGAAATATTAACTTTTCCCACTTCGCCCGAAGACTCCATGCGGCTTGCAATATTCACACTATCGCCCCAAATATCATATGAAAACTTTTTGCTACCAACCACACCCGCTATAATTGGTCCGGTATGGATACCTATACGCAATTCCCAATATTTTTTTCGATTTGTATGTGTTTGTTTTTGAATTTCTTGAATTCGTGATTGCATTTCAAGAGCAGCTACAACTACTTCTATTGGATTTGTTCTATTTTTTTGTGGAATACCGCCAGCACACATGTATGCATCGCCAATTGTTTTGATTTTTTCAATATTATGTTTTTCAACAATAGTATCAAATTCCAAGAAAAACTTATCTAATTCGTCTATAAGTGCATCAGGATTCATTTCCTCTGCAATTTTTGTAAAACCGTGAATATCAGAAAACAAAATAGTAGCCATATTAAATCGCATAGAACTTGCTCTTCCTTTTTCTTTCAATTCTTTTGCGGTTTCTTCGGGCAAAATATTGCTTAATAAAGTTTCGGTTTTTTCTTTTTCCACCAATAACTCTTCGGTTTTTTCTTGTATTATTTTACTTAATTTTGCTTTTTCTTTCACAAATTGATATGCTCTCCAACGCAAAATAGCAGTAACTAAAGAAACCGCTAACACTACATATAATAAAATAGCCCACCAGCGTATTAATGGATGTTTATCTATTACAAAATTAAATTCGGCAGGCACAGTATAATTTGAATTAAAATCTATTGCCCGAACCGAAAACACATATGCACCAGCAGGTAAATTTGAAAACTCTTTATAGGTACTTTCAGTTGGTGCTGACCATTGGTCTTGATATCCTTCTAAACGATACGAATACTGAAGTTTTGAGCGTCCTTCATATACAGGAGAAGCAAATTCAAAGCGTATAGTATTATAATTATATGCAAATTCATGTGTTTTTTTAGAGCCAGATTTTTTAAAATCATCATACAAAGAATCCTCTCCTATTATAACAGTATGAATATACGTTTGTTCTGGCGATTTTCTGCTTGATAATTGTTTAAAATCGAGTCGTACCAAACCATCAAAACCACCAAACCACACAACAGAATTTTCATCGGGATAAATGGTGTTACAAATAAATTTTGAGAGTTTATTAAATTGTGAAGTAATAAGCGTATATCGTTCTAAATTATTAGTGTTCCACCCTACTGCAACCTGATTTGTGTACAATCCTTGTGATTCAAAAGTAAGCCAAAGGTTTTTATCTATATCCTCAACTATAGGGCGAATACGTGCGTAGGTATATTCATAGGGAATAGATATTTTGCTATCAGCATAAAAATGGCGAATTGAATTATCATATCGAAATAATCCATCACTTGTAGAAAAAAGTACTCCTAAAGAAGTTGGAAAAACCTCAATCCAACTAATATGAGAAGAAAGACCTTTTTGCTGTATTTTTTGCACACTATTATTTACAATTTGATACAAGCCATCGTAATGTGTACCTATCCAAAGCACCGTATCGTTTTCATGTGCAATTGTTTGTATTTCACCTTGAATAGCAGTATATTTTTCGAGTAATTTCGGATTTTGGACATCAGAAGCATCTAATTTATACACCTCAGAACTTGTAGCCACCCACATTGCATTAGAATTTTTAATGGCACATGCAGCCACAATAGGCATATTAAAAATTTGCTTTGATTTAGAACCAGAAATAAGATACAATCCATTTTTAGTTCCCGAAAAAAGAGCATCATTATAAGAAATAAGAATATTACAGCCTACATGTTCGGGTTTTATTTTTTCAAACATTCCTGCATTTGAATGAGTTTTAACAAGCTTATACACACCCTTTTGTGTGCCAAAATACATAGAACCATTATGACGAACAATACTATTAACACTTCCGGGCAATCCTTGTTGCATCGAAAAATATGTAAAAGCAGACGGCACCTCAACACGTGCTATTCCATTACTAAAACCAACCCATAAATTATGAGTTTTATCAATAAATAAATCATGAATTGTATTATCAAAAAGCCCTGTTTCAACATTCAAATAATTTATAATTTGCCCATGTTCATCAATAAAATACAAGCCATTATTATATGTGCCTATCACAAGCGTGTTGTTTGATAATCGTTTTGCACAACTATACCCAAACAACTGCAACTCATCATCGATTTCGGTAATAAATTGTTTGATTTTTTTAGATGCTGAAAGCGTATAAAATTTTGATTTTGTTCGCAGCATTATACCGTTTCCGAATCTAAAAATATCGTATATAGGAGTATTTGTAAATTCACGCGTTTGCAACAAAGGGCTAATTGCATCATCGTCATATACATATAAATTATCAGATTTTGATATATACAAAACATCTCTATCAGTAAAAATTTTCAAATGAATAGAGTCAGAAACAATAGGATACGCAACACGTTTTGATATTTTATACAAGGTGTTTTGCGCTACAAAAAACACTTGGTTACGAAACATTTCAATTGTCTGTATTTGTCCAAACGACACAGCAGAATCAATAAGACTTTCATATGTTATTTTATCGTGTGCATTAAGGTGAATTTGAGCAATAGTATTAAATCCCCCTACAAACAATTGCCCTATTTTATCAGAAAACAAAACTGGCTTGCCGCTAAAAGGCTCTAAATCCCACACAAGATTATTATATGTAATAATTCCATTAAAATTACCAAAATACATTGTACCGGTCATATCTTGGCTAATAGAATAATTTGCACCACCGTATCCAATTGTTTGGGGTGAAATATTTTCAAAAAAAGGTACGCCTAATTCAATTGTTTGCGAGAAAGCTACTGAAAAAGGTAGTAAAATTAAAAAAAGTATATGTTTAATGGCACTCAATTTAGTTTTTTTTATTATTTTTAACATCTGAAATAAAAAAACCATTTTTAGGCATATATTTTTCAAATGTAATAAATTTTAAATAATCTTTTATGGAACTTAAAGATAAAACTATAATTGTAGCGTGGGATTTTTCAAATGTAGCTGATTATGCTATGCAACATGCCATTCGATTTGCAAAAATTATTGGTTCAAAAGTGTCTCTTTTGCACATAATTGATAAAGATGCTACAGAAATAGAATCTCGAATTAAAATTGTAGTAGATGATGCAGAAAAAAAATATGGTTTTCGCCCTGATTATATATTACAAGAAGGAAGTATTTTCTCTGCTATTACCGATGTTGCAAATTCTTTAGACGCACTTTTTGTGTTTATGGGCACGCATGGTATTAAAGGTATGCAAAAAATAACAGGAAGCTGGGCTTTAAAAGTTATTGAAGGTTCTAAAATGCCATTTATTGTGGTACAACGTCCACCAAAAGATGAACATTTTGAAAACATTGTTTTCCCAATAGATTACAAAAAAGAAGACAAACAAAAAGTTGTATGGGCGGTATATCTTAACAAATATTTTAAATCAAAAATATTCTTATACATACAAAAATCATCTGACGCTAATCTCAAAAAACAAATTCATTCAAATAGTGTGTTTACCAAAAGCGTACTCGACAAAAACAAAATTGAATATATACAAGTTGAAGATGACGGAAAAAAAGATTTTTCAGACAATGTGATAGAATATGCAGATTCAATTAATGCAAATGCCATTCTTATTACTACTTCACGAAAATTAGATATTACCGATTATATGTTTGGAGCAACCGAACAAAAAATCATTGCAAATAAAAAGCTAATATCTGTAATTACAGTATTCCCAAAAGAAGGAAGATATGCGAGTTTTATTTAACTAATATTCTTTCATAAAAAACCACCTTTTCATTTATAAAAGGTGGTTTTTTTATTACTCTTCGCTATGAAACACATAGTAATTGCATTTATTACTACTTTTTTTTCAACATTTCTTTTTGGACAAACGTGCGAATCTCGTTATAGAATCTCGTTTACCGACAAGCATCATTCCCCATTTTCTATCACTAAGCCCGAAGCATTTTTAAGTGAACGTGCAATAACACGACGAAAAACACAAAATATTGAAATTAAAGAAAATGATTTACCTGTAAATCAGCACTATATAGATAGCGTTACAGCATACGGAGCGCAGGTGCGTACGGTGTCAAAATGGTTTAATTCCATTACCGTTTTTGTTCCCGATTCATGTGAAACCTTGCTCAAAAATATTCAAAAACTGCCATTTGTTTCAGAATGTGTGCGAGTTGCACCACAATCCAAAACAATGGTTGACAGCGTTACACTTTCAACAACAAAACAATCAAACAATCTTGATTTTGATGATATTACAGAAACTTCAACACAGGTTTTTTATGGCGATTCGTATCATCAAACAGCTATAACAAATGCACAAAACCTGCATATGCAGGGATTTATGGGGCAAGGAAAAATGATTGCAATTTTAGATGCAGGTTTTTTATTAGTAGATTCTATTGAGGCATTTCAACGAGCATGGAACGATGAACGTATTCTTGCATACAAAGATTTTTCCGGCTCAAATTCTGATATATTTCGTGAAGGAAGCCATGGAACTGCTGTTTTTTCTCTCATAGGAGGATTTGTTCCCGGGCATTTAATAGGTACTGCTCCACGTGCCGATTATCTTTTGTTACGTACCGAAGAGGGAAATATAGAGTTTCCGGTAGAAGGTGAAAACTGGATTGCCGCAGCCGAGTTTGCTGACAGCATGGGAGTTGATATAATAAACACCTCGCTTGGATATAGCAGCTTTGATGAAGATTCATTAAATTACACCTACGCCAATATGGACGGGAAAACCACACGTATTTCTCGTGCAAGTGCAATTGCTGCATCAAAAGGAATTCTTTTGGTTACAAGTGCGGGTAATTCGGGACATACACAATGGCGATATATTACCGCTCCTGCCGATGCCGACAGTATTTTAGCAGTTGGAGCCACCTATCCCGACAGTCTTATTACAAATTTTAGTTCAAAAGGACCAACTGCTGATAATAGAATAAAACCTGATGTGGTTACACTTGGTTTTAAACCTGCAATAGTTACTCAAAATGGTACAATTAAAAACGTGAGTATGGGCACCTCATTTTCATCACCAATTATAGCAGGGCTAACAGCGTGTTTATGGCAAGAATTTCCAGAATCAACAGCACAAGAAATTCGCAAAGCAATTATTCAAAGTTCGCATGCCTACTATGCTCCAAATGAAAGTATTGGATATGGCATACCTGATTTTGAAAAAGCACGAAAAATTTTACGATACTCGCATGTTTCAAATATTGTACAACATGCACATATATATCCAAATCCTTTTACCACACATCTTATTTTAGAAGCAGTGTATTCTCATCAAGAAATTATACATTTTGAACTGTATTCACAAGATGGAAAATGTGTATTACAACAAAATTTTCCACTCAACACCTATATTTCAAAACATGAAACTTCTGAGGTATCGTCATTACCTCCAGGCACATACATTGCAGTAATTTCTTTTGGGAATGTGTTACATGTACAAAAAGTACAAAAGATGTTGTGATAATCATTCTTTAAACTCAACAGAAAAAACCACAACTTCAGCTTTGTTTCCTAATCGCACCCTTGGTCCCCATGTACCAAATCCTGATGACACATAAAAGTGAGTTTGATTTATGAGTCGATATCCCCAACTTAGCTCAAATAAGGCATTTGTAATGTAATTAAGTGGCCAAAGCTGTCCGTGATGCGTGTGCCCTGAAAGATGAAGGTCGATGTTGTGTTCAGAGGCTTTTTGTAAGTTATACGGTTGATGATCCATTACAATAATGGGTTTTGTTGTATCAAGATTTTGCAACAAAGAATCTAAAGATGCCCGTTTATTTAGGGCAGTTTGCCCATGTAAATCATTTCTGCCTATCAATTGAATTCCATTTTCAAGCTCAATATATTCGTCTCGCAAAACCTGTATATTTATTTTTTTAAAATACGCTAATGCTTTATCAATACCGCCTATGTATTCATGATTTCCAGTAACAGCATATAATCCGAGAGGTGGTTGTAATTCTTGTATATGTTTTCCTAATTGTTTCCGCAGCACGGGAGCAATGTCGCCATCAACAATATCACCGCATAACAACACTAAATCAGGATTTTGTTCGCGAACAATACGTAAAAACTTTTTCTCCCACCTCTCTCCTATTATTGCTCCAAGATGAAGGTCGGAAGCCATTAAAATTTTTACTTTATTAGTGCCATGCACCGTTTTATTACTTGTGATTGGGATATGTACAACTTGCACTCGCAGGGCTATAATATGACCAACAAGCACTATTACACAAACAATTACAGCAACACATATTCCAACAATAGATTTTGCATATTGAGAAAAATGCGGTAAAAAGTGGAAAAAATAATTAAAAACACGAACAATATCAATAAGCACTAATAAGAGTAAAAAATATAATACAAATGCAAGCCATATTGAACCTATTTTAAGAATCCACTCGCTTAACAATGAGGAATATGCACGTTCAAGAAACATTCCGATAAAAAATGCAGAAGAAAGTATAATATATCCAATAAGGACATATTTTTTACTGTTTTCTTGTAAAGGAAACACCTGCATAGCACGAGTATATATATACAGATGAACAAGAGAATACACACATAATAGTGCCACAAAAAACCACATAAAAGATACAGATTTCATAAAAAATAAAATAAATATACCGTATTACTTAGCATGTTTTATTCTTGCTTTTTTTGGTTGAGAACATAAAAAGAAACAACCAAAAAATGCAAAAAACACCAAGCCATTTATACCCTCAAGCGTGTCTTCATTTAAGAAAGAAATTGCAGTAATAACAAACCAACTAACAGACAAAATGCTCCGAGAACGCTGAGCGTATATATATATACCTATAAAACAAATCATAATAATAGTAAAACCTACAAAACCATATTGCACAAGGAATGATAAAAATTGATTATGTGGTTTATTCCAATATTTACTTGGCAAAACAATATCTTGAAGCGGATACTGTGCATGTAATTCTGAAGTAAAATTTGCAGGTCCGGTGCCCCATATTTTATTTTTCTGATGTACTTTATAAGCACATTTAACAAACTCAACACGTTGTGTGACAGAATGTCCAGCGGGATTATTGCCTTGAAAATAAAAATGAAACTCCCATAATATTTCGTATATTCTATGAGATAAATAATGATTGTTCGCAAAACGATAATTTGTGCATCCATTTTCAATATTTTCAATATCTTCTTTTGACAAATGCTTCAGTCCCGATGCATCTTTTCGTAATCCTTTAGAAGTTAAATAGCGAATAAGAGTGCTTTTGAGCGGCTGCATCTTTTTATCTTTTCCTTGAATAGGCATATCGCTATACAACTTCCAAAACGCATTAATTTCAGTATCACAAATATATTTATTTACCCATTTCCCATTTTCGAGCATGCTATTTTGATTAAAAGGCTCATATGGATTTGCTAATAAAGTAACAGAATCTAATTGCGACACAACTACTTTTTCTGTTTTAGTAAAAAATTTCAATTCATGCAAAAAAATTCCAGCAACTGTGCTTAAACATACCACCAAAAATAATAAAAACATAATCCTTGTTTGTCGGTTTTTCTGTTTAAAACTTTGAGAAAATGCAAAAATCACACTTAATGTTAACAAAACAACATATCCAGTTATAGAGCCTAAAAACAACACAAAAAACAACAACCAAATAAAGCAACACCATAAAACAATGCGTTGTTTTTTTGATATGTGCAGATGTTTATGATAAAATAAATAATATATTGTTATTACAATTCCTATAAGAGTATATAAAGAAAGACGAATATACGACATAAATAAGCTTGCATTACGCACATCATCATACTCTAATGAATTGAAAATAAAATACGTGTAATTAAATAATGTATTTGCTGTAATAGACAAAACAAACACAACAAGAATGCTATGCATTTGCACAACACTTACACGCTCTTTGCTACCCATTACAAATGCAAACACAAGCAAAGGTGCATTTTCTAAAATATCTTTATATGCCTGTGGATGGGGCAATTGGAATAGTGCCCATGAAAAAACAACAAAAGAAATAATTAAAAAAAACAGAGCTGCTGTTGAAGTAAAAAGACGTTTTATTTTTTGTTTATAATCGCCTTCAAAGAGCCAGAATGCAAATAAAAAACATGCAGAAAGTGTAAGAGGAAAATTTCCCCAAACCAATGTAAGAGAAGCAAAAATTAAAATAGAAAAATAAATAATTGAATTAACTTGTTTGCTAAGAAACCACATGCAGCTATATTATTCTATCAATTATTACTGTATTAATTTTGCCGAAATAAATGAATATATCCAGCTGTTTCATGCCTTTTATCTGAATTATCAGAAAAAACAACATAATAATATGTTCCCGATGGACAATCTTTTCCTGAATTATCTTTTCCTGTCCACGTAATTGCGTGAGCTTCTTGAGTATATACTAACGAACCCCAGCTGTTATATATATATATCTTAAAAATATCGCTACCATTTGTATTAAAATAAAAAACTTCGTTTTCGTCATTTCCACCTGGTGTAAAAACATTAGGAATATGAGCTTCGCGTTTTTTAATATCTTTTTCTTTACGAGTACTTTCAGTAAAAAAATAATCGGTAACAGGAATTATTTGTTGTTTTGCATACACACAATTTGATAAATTATGATAGGTAAGAATTTGTTCATCATCAAATTTTGTAGAATCTAAAGCAATTTTTAATTTCACTAAATATCCTGGATTATAGTTTTCAAGAGGAAATGTGTATTGATATGATAATGAATCCGTTTTAAACTCTGTGATTGTTTTGGTAGGTTTTCCATCTATATCAGTTGCATAAATATACCAATAATATATCCAATAATCAGGAGCATGAGGAGAAAAAGCGGTGTTATCAACTTGTAAATTATATGTAAACGACTGTATAGGAGCGATTTGATTTTCAGAACTTGGATCAATAATTTCATAGGTAAAATTATTATCAGACACATACGGGCTATATACCGTAATTTGAGAAGCAACACTTTTTTTTGAGAAATGCGATTGTGGTAATGATATATGTGCAATTCTATCAATATTATCTACCGCCTGATATGTAATTAAAAGCACAACCGAATCATTTACAACACCTTGCAATTCAACAGCTCGAATAGGTCTATTTTTTATTGTATCATGAATTAATGCAGTATTCATAAGCGATAAACTCACAGAATACACACCATCGGTAGTATATGTGTAACTCACATTTTCGTTGTTGGTTGTTATTAATTGCGGGCTATTATCACCAAAGTTCCACACATACATACACGAACCATCACATTGAGAATTATTTCGAAATTCTACAGTAGTATTTTTAAGCGAAGAGCCTGATTCACGTTCGGTATAACACAAAATTGTTTTTTGGTCATTTAAAGGGAAAAAATTGGCATTATTTTGGGCATATCCCCAGAAAGAAATAATAGAAAAAACAATATATACTAAATATTTTCGCATCATATAATTTGCTTTATAACCGCCTATTATCTTATTCACACATAAAAAAAATCATAGTACCACATCACGAAACGTAAAAAATACACATTTAATATATGTAAACGCAAAAATTACAGTTTACGTTTCACTTCTTTCTCTTCGTATGCTTCAACAATATCGCCAATTTGAATATCATTATAATTTGCAATATTTAAACCACATTCAAAGCCACGTCCTACTTCTTTCACATCATCTTTAAATCGTTTTAACGAACCCAAATCGCCAGAAGTTATTACAATTCCATCACGAATTAAGCGAATTTTAGAATTTCTAAACACTTTACCATCTATTACAAAACAGCCAGCAATAGTACCCACTTTTGGTATTTTAAATGTTTCACGAATTTCAGCAGTTCCTGTAATTTCTTCTTTTATTTCAGGCGAAAGCATTCCCGACATTGCATCTTTAACCTCATCAATTGCATCATAAATAATTGAATATAATCGAATATCAATACCCTCTTTTTCTGCCAATTTACGAGCTGCAAGCGATGGTCTTACTTGGAAACCGATAATAATTGCATCTGATGCAGATGCAAGTAATACGTCAGATTCAGATATTTGTCCAACAGCTTTATGTTTAACATTTACAACAATTTCTTCGGTAGAAAGTTTTATGAGCGAATCTGCAATTGCTTCAATTGAGCCATCAACATCACCTTTAATAATTATATTTAACTCTTGGAAATTTCCAATTGCGATACGTCTTCCAATTTCGTCAAGAGTAATATGTTTTTGCGTTTTCAGGTCTTGTTCTCGTTGCAATCGCTCTCGTTTATTTGCAATATCGCGAGCATCTTTTTCTGAATTTAAAATATGGAATTTATCACCAGCTTGCGGAGCGCCATTAAGTCCTAAGATAGTAGCTGGAGATGCTGGTCCTACTTCTGTAATACGTTGATTTCTTTCATTAAACATAGCTTTAATTTTCCCCGTATGCATTCCAGCAAGAATAATATCTCCGACACGGAGTGTTCCGGCACTTACAAGTACAGTAGAAACATATCCTCGTCCTTTATCCAATTCAGATTCTATCACTGTTCCCACAGCTTTTTTATTAGGATTTACTTTTAACTCGAGTAATTCTGCTTCGAGTAAAACTTTTTCCATTAATTCATTTACATTTTTTCCGAATTTAGCAGATATTTCTTGTGATTGATATTTTCCTCCCCACTCTTCTACTAAATAATTCATATTTGCTAATTGTTCGCGAATTTTATCAGGATTAGCATTTTCTTTATCAACTTTATTTATAGCAAACACAATGGGCACACCTGCAGCAGCGGCATGATTGATTGCTTCAACCGTTTGCGGCATCACACTATCATCAGCAGCGATTACAATAATCACAATATCGGTAACTTGAGCACCACGAGCTCGCATAGCAGTAAATGCCTCGTGACCTGGGGTATCTAAAAACGTAATTTTTTTATTATCGCCTAAGCTCACACTATACGCACCAACATGCTGCGTTATTCCTCCAGCCTCACCTGCAATAACATTTGTTTTTCGTACATAATCTAAAAGTGATGTTTTACCGTGGTCAACATGTCCCATAATTGTAACAATAGGTGGGCATGGGACAAGGTCTTCAGGATTATCCTCTTCTTCAAGAATTCCCTCTTGAATATCGGCACTTACAAACTCCACTTCAAATCCAAATTCTTCGGCAACAAGCACAATAGTTTCGGCATCTAATCTTTGGTTTAATGAAATAAACAATCCAATACTCATACATGCAGAAATAATTTGTCCTGCATCAATATTCATCATGGTAGAGAGGTCATTTGCCGAAATAAACTCTGTTACCTTCAAGATTTTTTCTTCGAGTAATTGTTTTTCTTCTTCACTTTCCATTTCTTGACGAACGGCATCGCGTTTATCTCTTCTATATTTAGCCGATTTACTTTTTCTTCCGCTCATACTTGCCATAGTATCTTTAATTTGGCGGTCTATTTCTTCGGTAGAAAGTTCTGGCGTTACTCTTCCTTTTTTAGGTTTTCTAACTACTGTTTTTTCACTTAGTTCTTGTGCATATTCAATTGATACGCCTTTCGGTGGCAATTCAATTTTTCCTTTTTTTATGCGTTTTCTTCGTTTTTTCTCTTTTCCGTCAAAATCGTTATCATCAAGATGTATTTGTCCGACAATAGTAGGTTCTTTAATTTTTTTAACTTGAGGTGAAAACAACTCATCTTTTTTAGTTGTTTTAGAAGCTACTGGTTTTTCCTCACTTTTTTCTGGCTCTACAGCCTGTGTTTTTTTATTTTTTCGCTCTAAACGTTCTTTTTCTTTTTCTTTTTTAGATTTTTTATCGGGTCTCATTTTTTGATTTAAAGCATCTAAATCAATTTGACCAACAACACGTACATTATTTTCTATTTCATTTTTTGAAGAAACAAAGATTTCTTCTTCAGGTATTTCTTCTTTTTTTGTTTCAACAAGAGGTTCTACTTGCGTTTTTTGAGTTTCAGTTTTTTTCTCTACTTTTTTTATTTCTGTTGATTTTGGTTTTGGTGCTGGCTTTGGTTTTGGTTTTGATATTTTTTGCTCTTCAACATTTTTCTTTTTTGAAGGACGAGTTCCAGGCAATTCATCAACATCGACTTTTCCAACAATTGTAACCCCCATTTTAACTTGTGGTTTTTCTTCTATCTTTTCTATTTCTGGAACTTCTTCAACAACATCTTCAATAACAACCACTTCTTGTTTTTTTCTACTTTCCGCTAAATCAATTTTTTTTGATTGTTTTTTTATAGAACTTTCTGTACTAAATTCTTTTTCAAGTAGTTCGTAAAGTTCATCCGGAATTTTAGTATTAGGGCTGGAATCAATTTCATGCCCCTTACTTAAAAGAAAATCAACAATAGTTGAAACTCCCACATTAAACTCTGTGATAACTTTATTTAATCGTTTAGCCATAGTACCTTATTATATAAATGCTCGTATTGAAACAAAAGTAGTAACTATTATACAGTTATTCGAATTCTGATTTAAGTATTTTAATAATTTCTTCTATTGTTTCTTCTTCTAAATCTGTTCGTTTTATTAAATCTTCCACACTTAATTTAAGAATACTTTTTGCGGTATCGCATCCAATTTTCTTAAATTCCTCAATAATCCACGGTTCAATTTCATCTGAAAATTCTTCAAGATTCACATCTTCTTCTTCTTCAATATTATCTCGATATATATCTATGCTGTAGCCAGTTATTTGACTTGCTAATTTAATATTTGTACCACCTTTTCCAATTGCCAGCGATACTTGATCGGGTTTCATAAACACATCAGCTTTAAAATTTGCTTCATCAAGCACAATAGAACTAATTCGTGCTGGATTAAGCGCGCGTTGAATAAATAGTTGAGGATTTGTAGTATAATTAATCACATCAATATTTTCATTTTTCAATTCTCGCACAATACCGTGAATACGAGAACCTTTCATGCCCACACATGCTCCTACGGGGTCAACACGTTCGTCATATGATTCTACTGCAATTTTAGCTTTTTCGCCAGGGATTCGTACAATTTTTTTAATTGTAATAAGTCCATCAAAAATTTCAGGTACTTCAAGTTCAAACAAACGCTCTAAAAAGTATATAGAAGTACGAGAAATAATAACTAATGGATTATTATTTTTCATTTCCACACGTGCTACAACACCTTTTACTGTATCACCTTTTCTAAAATAATCAGAAGGTATTTGTTCTGTTTTTGGTAAAATTAGTTCATTTCCTTCGTCATCAAGAATTAAAATTTCTTTTTTCCACACTTGATATACTTCTCCGGTAACAATTTCACCTATTTGATCTTTATATTTATTATATACATTATTTTTTTCAAGATCCATAATTCTTGAAACAAGATTTTGACGAATTGAAAGCACTTCTCGTCTTCCAAAGTCTTCAAGTTTTACTTCATTTGTAACATCTTCACCTATTTCATAGTCTTCATCAATTTTTTTAGCATCGGTTAAAGATATTTGATGCGTAGTATTAACCAAATCTTTATCGGCAACAACTTCACGATTGTGCCATATTTCAAAATCGCCTTTATCAACATTTATAATAATATCAAAACTATCTTGAATTTCTTCATCTTCTTCAATACTGAATTTTCTTTTTAACATACTACGAAACACGTCTTCTAATATATGCATCATAGTAAGACGATTAATGTTTTTTAGTTCTTTAAACTCTGAAAAGGTTTCAACTAAATTTTGATGTTCTATTCTCATTTCACGTGAATATTAAAATATATAATTATTTTATTTTTATAACCAATGTAGTTTGTTTAATGTCGGCAAAAGGAATTTCTTGCACACATTCTTCTTTTTTCTTTTTTCCTTTTGGACCTGTTTTTACAAGTTGTGTATATGCAAGCACAATGCTTGTATCGTTTACTTTTTGCAAAACACCTGTTATTTTTTTATTATCATTTGTTTGTACACATACTTCTTTTGAAATATGTTTTATGTATTGTTTATGCATTTTAAATGGCGCAGAAATCCCAGCAGACGATACTTCTAACTGATAATCCTCTTCATCTCTATCAAGTTTTGATTCTATATAGCGACTTAATTGTACGCAGGTATCAATATCAACCCCTTGCAATGAATCAATAGAAATTTGAATGCAATTTGAAGACGACAGATGTAAGTCAACAAGAAATAATTCTGTATCCGCAATAAATTCATCAATTAATATTTGTATTTTTTCTTTTGATATCATATTCTTAGTTTCTATAAAAAATTAGGGGACTTGTGTCCCCTAAATTTTAAACCAACCATTAAAACGTGTCAAAAGTAAAAAAAAATACTGTATTGGCAAAAAAACTTACACTTTTTATTTAATTTCGCCTTAAACTAATCTTTATTTTAGCAGTAAAAATCAATATATTACAAAAAACATGAAAGTTTTTATTGTTTTAAAGTGTATTTTTGATTTTCAAACACGAATACAATTTTAATAATACATTATATATGAAACATGTTTTTGCTATTCTTTTTATATTATTCACAACTCAATGTACATTGAATGCACAGAGTTTTTTTCCGATTCAATTAACAGTTTTAGGGTTTCCAAATCAAGAAATTTATATTGCACAAATCTCTGGCGATCATTATCGTATAACCGACACGCTTTTGTCTGATTCGCAAGGAATTTTTGAATGTTCATTTGATGCTTCGTATTCGGTAGGTATGTATGTGTTTTTATTTCCACAATTTCAAAACACTGAAATTGATTTTATTTTTAATAAAGAGGCGGTTTCATTTAAAACCAATATTGGTAATATTCACTCTAATTTACAAATAGTTTCGTCTGTAGAAAATACACTTTTATATTCTTTTCGCACGCATTATGTTAATTTTTTAAATGACATTGCATTATTGGAACAAATCTATGATTCGTACTCTGACGATGCTTTTAAAAAGAATACACATGCAGAATACACAAAAAAAATAAAGCATGATGAAGAATTTGTTTCATTATTATTAAAAAATCATCATCATACGTTTGCTGCTCAATTAATAAAATCATCACGTATCCCACACAGTCCACAACTTGTAAGCGCACAGGAACGGCACGAATATGCAAAACAGAATTTTTTACATGCAGTTAATTTTGCCGATACGCTTTTATGTAATTCCACTGTTTTTACAGAAAAGGCAATTAAATATCTTTCGTTGTATGCAAAAGAACGAACTCGTTCAAATCCACACGCAGCACTAAAACAAGCCGTTGATATTATTTTAGCAAAAGCACATGTACACCCAACAACATATTCGTTTATAGTAAATTATTTACTCGACGGATTTGAAACAATGGGTGATACTGAAATGCTTATGTATATATCATCTCTCTATATTTCTGAATCGCAATGCGAACATTCTGAATCAACAACAACACTTGAACGCAAAGCTTTACAAAATGTTCATTATACTATAGGTTCAGCCGTTCCAGCATATAGTGCACAAACTATATCAGGCACTACCATACATTCAACACTATCGAAAGATGCAATAGAAATACTTGTATTTTGGGCTACATGGTGCGGGCACTGCACAGAATTAACACCAAAAATTGCAACATTATATGCAAAAAATCCGAATGTTAATTACTCTTTAACTTTTATTTCTCTTGACACCGAAGAAGCTGTTTTTTCGTCATTTCTTTCAGAGCATCAGCATCTTGCTAATAGCAATAATGTTTTTGATTCAAAAGGTTGGGATAGTAAGTTAGCAGAAGATTTTTATGTATATGCAAGTCCTACTATTTTTATTATTAAAAACGGTATAATTGTAGCAAAACCTATTGACTACGAAAGCTATACAAACGCACTATTACAATTAGGAATATTATAATGACATTTATTAAACACTATTGGAAAAGTATATTGTGGGTTACAGGAATTTTATATGCAAGTTTTACTCCTACTTCGAGTATTGATGAGCGATTGTATTTTTTCAAACACCAAGATAAAATCATACATATTGGTATGTATTTCGGCTTATCTTTTTTAGTAGCTTCTGATATTTTTACATCAACACAATTACAAGCACGTTCATATATCATTCTCTTTGTGTTAATTGTACTATTTAGTAGTTGTATTGAAATACTACAACCTATTATATCAAACAGAAGTAATGATATAGGTGATATTGTTGCAAATGGAATTGGAACTTTTGCAGGGCTGTTTATATTTTATATAAAAAAAAGGTAGAATGTATGTTCTACCTTTTTTTTACATTTATCGTATTAGCATAACAGAGCCATAGGTATTATACCCTCCTCTACCATTAGGAATTCCTTTCCATTTTTGTCCGTCCATAAAATTAGCTTCTATTTTCCAGATATACATATCTGATTTTAAAGGTTTACCATTATATGTTCCATTCCATGAGCCAACAAAATTTCCATCTTCAACTTCATCAGAATACCATACAAGGTTACCCCAAACATCATACACCCAAACTTCCATAGCATTAAGGTTAAATCCTTTTGGTTGGAAATATCGCACTCCATGAGCAGGGTTCATAGGAGCAAAAGCATTTGGCACATGCAAACCTGTTTGAATTTTCACAAAAATATTATCAGAATATGAACTTTTACAACCAAAACTATTAATCGCCATAACATTTACAACCCAATCTCCCCACTGATAGCCACCTACTCTGAGATATGGATTATTAATATTTTCATAGGTAATTAATGAATCTATTTCTTGTAAATTAGTAAGATTTTTTCCAAAATTCCATGCAAGATCATACGTAATAATGTCTCGTTCGAGTTCGCCAAATTCATTTATAGCCCATATAGAATCTTGAATAGTGCTATCTCTAAATTCAACCACATTTTGAGCACCGGGTAACGTCCATGTAAAATATGGTTCTGGATACGGTGCAGTTTTCACAACAATCATTGCCGAATCAATACATAAACCGCGAGTTATTTCGGTTACGCGAATTGTATCATATCCCGGATTTGACCAGTCAACATAGCGTGCATTTTTATAGCTATCATCTTTTACATACATAGTTTGTTCATTCGTAATGTTCCAAATGTATTCACTACCTTCAACAAAATGTGTATAGTATCTAACTTCACTATCAAACGCACACACAGAATCACGTCCATATATAGTTGGATTTGCAGCAGGGAATACTTCTAAAGGATATTCTACTACTTGACTTCTACATCCTGTTTTAGCGTCAAAATCAACTAATTCAAATCGATATATACCTGGGGTCAATTCTGCATTATCAAAAATATATGTTGTACTATTTGCCATAATTTCGGGTTCACTATCAAGAGCTTTCCACAAAATTTTCGGGCTACCCACAGCCTGTAATGGTTGAATATTTTCACCCTGACAAATAGTTTTGTTTATTACTATTGGTTGACGTGCAAAATTGTTAACCGTGTAGGTATGTGTTGCAAAATCACTCACACAATACTTTGCAAGTCGCTCATTAGCAAGCACTCTATACTGAACTCTAACATCATATTTTCCAGCTTGCGTAAAATAATCATCAAGTTCAACTTCTACCGTCTGTGATTCTACATTAAACGTAGCTTGTGGGCTATTCCATAATATATTATCTTTAGCATGAGCTATTGCTGGCGTTACTTCAGCTTGTAAAGTTGGACCTTCATCATATATACATTTTTGAGACTCTCCTATTAAAGTAATTTGAGGTTTTGGTATTACTTGTAAAACAAACGAACTCGTATCACTTTCACAGCCAGCATCACGTGTTTTTATATAAAATCTAACATCTTTATTGCTTACTATTGAACGGTCAGGTGTAAACGAACTTCCTAAAATTAATAAGTCTGTTGTACCTTCATCTCTATACCATTCTGTACGCGCATCTCCAGAGTTAAATACAGGTAAAATTGTATCTCCCTCACATATAGCTTTTGATTCCACAGAAGGAATTGGAGGTGTTTTTATAACTTCCACTGATTTAGGAGCTTGCTTTCCTTCACATCCGTCAACAACTTGACTTGCTCTATATGTAAACACACCATGTCCAGTTATAACATGCGTATATGTTGTTTCGTCAGAAAGGAATGTTTTCCCATCATTTTGATACCATTTAATTGTGCTTCCTGTTTCTCCATTAGCAGTAAATAATGGATTCTCTCCATATTCACACACTTGTGGAGAAGACAATGAAATTATTGGTTCAACAGGATTTGGTTTTATTTGATATTGTACTGGTACACGCTCACTTTTACATCCATTTACTTCTTGCAAAGCATAAAATGTGTGCACGTCAACATTCGTAACAGTTGGAGTGTAACATGAAGCAACACGCAATGCTGTTGGAGATGTTGCTGTTTGGAACCATGAAACAGTTCCTCCAGTACTTGGTGTAGCACATATTTGTTTATTTGCATCACCATCACAAATTTCACTTCCAGTAACATCAGGAGCATCAGGAATAGGTTTAATAGTGATAGTTCCTTCTGCTGCCTCACTCACACAACCATTCACTTTATGTACAGCATATACCTTATGTGTACCAACTTCAGATATTTGTGCATCTGAAGGTGTAAATGAATCTCCCGTCCAAACAGAGCCTGTAAGAGCAGGGTGAGTAGGGGGCGTGGTTCCTAAATGCCATTCTATATCTCCCATTTTTCCAGTTACCGTTAAAGAAGGATTTGATTCTTTTTCACAAATAGGCTCTACACTATTCACAATTACTGGAGCTGTTCTATATATATCTAACACAATCGCTGTTCGTGGACCTTCACAACCTGTGGGAGTAACATTTTCATTATATTCACTTACCCAAAATTTATGAGTTCCTGCTTTTGTTTTATCAATATTTGGCTGATATACTCCTGTTGTGTTTGTTTCAATAGGTGCACCTCCTGTTTCTTGTGTATAAACACGGAATTCAGGGGCAACAATAGAAGCTGGTCGTCCTTCTGATGTTAACCATGTTGGATTTACCGTTGCTTGTATTTCAGGTGTATCTTCATAATTACATATAGGACTTTCTATACTCACAATAGGAGCAGGTACCGGACAATCAATTATAGACACAAATGCTTCTGTTCGCTTACTCTCACAACCATGTACCGTTTGTGATGCCCAATACGATTTCTCTACCTCCACACGAGGATTATCATCCGTTGTCCATGGATTTTGAGTACTAAGTGATGCTCCTGCTGTTTCTTCTTTATACCAATTTACTGTTGCATCAGGTAATGTATTTGCTTTTATTACAACTGGTTCATTTAACTCTATCATACTTGTATGATCTTCTGTTGTTGGAGGTTCTGTAAATTGAACCAATACATTACCTTGGTCGTTATTTACACAACCTTTAGCATCTGTATAGGTATAATCTACCGTATAAATACCT
>JAAYPM010000061.1 GCA_012519815.1 Bacteroidales bacterium | reverse complement strand
TTTTGCAATATTTTGCAATGTATTATGAGTTGATGGAGAAAAAAGTAATGTTTCTATTTCTGAACTATTCATACTATTATAAATTTGTTACAAAGCTAATTGTTTTTATTAGTTTATGCCAAACTGTTTTGTAGTAAAAGCTGTTTTAAATAAGGTGTTTTTATATGATAAAATTTTTTGTTTAGAATTTGATGAAACATTAAATATTTTTCTTAATATTGTGCGAATAAATTTAACATATTTTTTTAATTCCGATGTTGAAAGTAAAACGTATAAAAAAGGGGCTTACTATAAATTTAAAAGGGAAACCCGAGCGAATTTTTCATCAATTACCCATGCCTCAAAAAGTGGCACTAAAGCCTACCGATTTTTTAGGTCTTATACCAAAACTTGTAGTACAAGAAGGCGATAAAGTACTGGCAGGTTCACCATTGTTTTACGACAAAAACAATAGCGACATTGTGTTCACCTCACCTGTAAGTGGTGTGATTGAAAGCATAATACGAGGTGAACGAAGGAGAATTACAGAAGTTGTGGTTACAGCTGACGAACAAATTTCTTATGAAAAATTTGAAACGCCTTCGGTTGAAAATGCTACACGAGAACAAATAATACCATTACTCTTAAAAAGTGGTTTGTGGCCCTTTATAAAACAACGTCCGTATGCATGTCTTGCAAATCCAAACGATATTCCAAAAGAAATTTTCATTTCTGCCTTTGATACAGCACCGCTTGCTCCTGATTATACATTTTTGATTAATGAATATAAATCTGATTTTGTACGTGGAGTAGCTATTTTACAAAAGCTTACTACAGGAAAAACACATATAAGTTTATATGATGAAACGCGTGCAAATAGTCCATTTAAAAATATTCCTGATGTAGAATATCATTATTTTTCGGGAAAACATCCTGTTGGTAATGTGGGCATTCAAATTCATCATATTTCACCTATAAATAAAGGTGATATTGTGTGGACAATTAATCCTCAAGATGTTGTTTTAATAGGAAGATTTTTTGAAAAATCTATTGTAGATTTACGTAAAATTGTAGCATTAACTGGTAATGTAAAAACACCAGCGTATTATAAAACAATACTTGGAGCACCTATTACCTCTGTGTTTTCAGAATTTTCGGAAACATCAAATGATCGTATTATTAGCGGCAATGTTCTTACAGGAACCAAAATTGAACCTAATGGATACTTGGGATTTTATGATTCTCAAATTACTATTATTGAAGAAGGGAATCACCCCGAATTTTTAGGATGGATAGCTCCGGGATTTAATAAATTTAGTTTTAGCAGAACCTTTTTTTCATGGTTACAGCCCGATAAAGAATATAAATTACACACAAACACTCATGGAGGCGAAAGACCTTTTGTGTTTACGGGTCTGTATGAAAAAGTATTACCAATGAACATTTATCCAATACAGTTATTAAAAGCAATAATTGTAAATGATATTGACCAAATGGAACAGTTGGGAATATATGAGGTGATAGAAGAAGATTTTGCTTTATGCGAATTTATCTGTCCATCAAAAATAGAAATTCAATCTTTGATTCGTCAAGGGCTTGATACTATAAAACAAGAATTTAGTTAGTTTTTCATATTCTTCTATATTACAATCAATGAAAATAATAAGAAATCTTATCGATAAAACGAAACCACAATTTGAAAAAGGTGGTAAATACGAAAAATGGTTGCCTATTTATGAAAGTTTTGAAACTTTTTTCTTTGTACCAGCAACAATTACAAAAAAAGGAAGTCATATACGCGATGCCATTGACATGAAACGCTCAATGATAATTGTAATAATAGCACTTTTACCCGCCCTTATATTTGGCATGTGGAATATTGGCGACTTGTATTTTTTGTCAATAGGAGAACAATCTACCATAATGGATTCATTTTTTCATGGATTCCTTAAAGTGCTGCCACTTATTGTTGTTTCATATGGTGTTGGGCTTGGAGTGGAATTTATTTTTGTATATATACGCGGGCATGAAATCAATGAGGGATTTTTAGTTACGGGTATGCTTATTCCTCTTATTGTTCCTATAGACATTCCTCTTTGGATGCTTGGCGTAGCTACTGCATTTGCAGTTTTAATTGGAAAAGAAGCTTTTGGTGGTACAGGAATGAACATCGTGAATCCTGCACTTTTGGCACGAGCATTTCTGTTTTTTGCATACCCATCAAAAATGTCAGGCGACACTGTGTGGATTAATGGTTTAGCTAACAATCCCAATATTGTTGACGGATTTACAGGAGAAACACTTTTAGGACAAAAAGCCAATGGTATTTCAGAAGGATACAGTTGCTTTGTTGATAATAAGCTATCGCTTTTTGATATGTTTATAGGAAATTATGCTGGTTGCGTTGGAGAAACCTCTACGCTTGCTATTTTAATTGGAGCATTTATTTTACTTTTTACTGGAATTGCAAGTTTTAGAATTATGTTTTCGGTATTTACAGGTGGATTTTTAATGGCACTTTTATTTAACAGTATAGCACCCGCAGGAAATATTCTTTTAGAAACATCGGCAATTGAACATGTATTAATTGGTGGTTTTGCATTTGGAGCGGTATTTATGGCAACAGACCCTGTAACGGCAGCACAAACAAATAAAGGCAAATGGATATACGGATTTTTAATAGGTGCATTTGCAATACTTGTTCGTTGTGTAAATCCTGCATATCCCGAAGGAATGATGCTTGCAATACTATTATTAAATGTATTTTCTCCTCTTATTGACCATTATGTGGTAAAAGCAAATATAAATGCACGCTTAAAACGAACAAATCTTAAAACGACCTAAAACGTTATACAATATGGAAAAAAGTAATACGTATATTTTTATTTATTCTGTAGCTCTCGTTGTATTAGTGGCTACTGTTTTGTCAGTTACAGCATTTAGTTTAAAAGAAAAACAACAAGCTAACACGAGAAATGAAAAAATGCAAGACATTTTAATGTCAATTAATATAAATGTTGATGCAAAAGATGCTGAGCAACACTACAATTCTCATATTACCGAAACATTTATTGTAAAAGCAAATGGAGAAATTTTACCATATATTTTAAAAAAAGAAGGTAAAGTAGTTGATACTATTCGAGCGTTTGATATTGATATGAAATCTTTATATGACATGCCTCTTTCTGAACGCACGCATCCTGTTTTTAAAGCAGTAAAAAATGATACTACCTATACTATTATTCCTTTAAGAGGAAGAGGATTATGGGGACCTTTATGGGGATATATTTCTTTTTATGATGATGCTAATACAATTAGCGGGGCTGTTTTTGATCATCAAGGTGAAACTCCCGGACTTGGTGCTGAAATAAATAAACCAAGATTTTCAAATCAATTTAAAAACAAACAAATATTTAATGATGTGAAAGAATTTACTTCTGTACAAGTAGTTAAAGGTGCATCTGCTAACAGTCCGCATCATGTTGACGGAATTTCTGGTGGTACAATTACAAGTGTGGGAGTAAATGATATGATTGATACTTGTTTAAGTGGATATGTTAAATATCTTGAATCTATAAAGTAAATAGTGATGAACAAACAAAAAGAACCATTGTTTTCTAAAAAAAACATGAAATTAATAACAGGACCTATAGGTGCAGATAATCCTATAACAGTTCTGTGTCTTGGTGTATGCTCAGCATTGGCAGTTACGGTAAAAGTTGAACCTGCTATTATAATGGCTATTTCGGTAATTGTTGTAACAGCTTTTTCAAATCTTATTATTTCACTTATACGTAATACAATTCCTGATAGAATTAGAATTATTGTTCAATTAGTTATAGTTGCTACCTTAGTAATTATTGTTGACCAAATTCTTAAAGCATATTCGCCAGCTGTAAGTAAACAACTTTCTGTTTTTGTAGGATTAATTATTACAAATTGTATAATTATGGGACGAATAGAAGCTTTTGCTCTCGGAAATAAACCATGGCCCTCGTTTTTAGATGGAATTGGAAATGGATTGGGATATGGTATTATATTAATAATTGTTGCCTTTGTTCGTGAAGTGCTTGGAGCGGGAACAATAACAATTCCTGGAATGGGTGAATTTTCAGTTATTCCAGCAGCAGTATATGATGCAGGATATTCAGACAATGGCTTAATGTTGCTTTCACCAATGGCTTTATTAGTTATAGGTGTTATTATTTGGATACAACGCTCAAGAAATAAAAATTTAATAGAACATAATTAGAAACATATATTTTATGGAAAATTTATTAGATATTTTTGTCAAGTCAATTTTTATAGACAATATGATATTTGCATACTTTCTTGGTATGTGTTCATATCTTGCTGTTTCTAAAACAGTAGAAACTTCTGCTGGTTTGGGTATAGCGGTTATTTTTGTATTAGGTATTACGGTACCATTAAACTTTTTATTAGATAAATATGTCTTAAAAGAAGGGGCATTAGTTTGGTTACATGCTTCGTTTAAAAATGTTGATTTAAGCTTTTTAAGCTTTATTATGTTTATTGCCATTATTGCCTCTATGGTACAATTAGTAGAAATGGTGGTAGAAAAATTTGCACCTGCATTATATACCTCCTTGGGGATTTTTTTACCTCTTATTGCTGTTAATTGCGCCATACTTGGAGGTTCGTTATTTATGCAAGAAAGAGAATATAACACCCTTGCCGAAGCAACAACATTTGGCATAGGTTCTGGATTTGGCTGGTTTTTAGCAATTATTGGCATTGCTGCTATTCGAGAAAAAATTAGATATTCTAAAGTACCACCTGCGTTACAAGGATTAGGAATTACGTTCTTGGCAACAGGATTAATGGGAATTGCATTTATGAGTTTTATGGGAATTAAGTTATAATACAAAATTAAACACAATATGATATTTATAGACGCAGCGGCAGGAACTATTATTTTTTCAAGTATAATAGTTTTTTTGATAATCATACTTTTACTTATAGCAATTCTTTTATTTGCAAAAGAAAAATTATTACCATCAGGTGAAATTGAACTACAAGTAAATGATAAAGAAGCTGTTAAAATTAGACCAGGGGGAACATTGCTAAATGCACTACAAAGTCAAAAAATTTTACTGCCTTCGGCTTGTGGTGGCGGTGGAACATGTGGCATGTGTCGTTGTAAAACTCTTGAAGGTGGTGGCGATATTTTACCTACCGAAAAAGGGTTTTTCTCTCGAAAAGAACAAGCTGACAATTGGCGGCTCGCATGCCAAGTGAAGGTAAAAGAGGATATGAAAATATGGGTTCCCGAAGAAGTTATGGGTGTAAAAAAATGGGAATGTGAGGTGATTTCCAATAATAATGTGGCTTCGTTTATTAAGGAATTTGTAGTGAAACTTCCTGAGGGTGAGTTTTTAAACTTTAAATCGGGGGGCTATATCCAAATTGATGTTCCTAAATATGAATGTAATTTTGCAGAAAATATTATTGTTGATGATAAATATAAATCTGAATGGGATAAATTCAAATTATGGGATTTAAACATAAAAAATACTGAAGAAACGTTTAGAGCATATTCTATGGCAAATCACCCGGGCGAGGGAAATATAATAATGCTAAATATTCGTATTGCTACGCCTCCGTGGGATAGAGAAAAAGGTGCATGGGCAAATGTACCTCCGGGAGTGTGCTCGTCATACATTTTTTCTCGAAAACCAGGCGATAAAGTTACTATTTCAGGACCGTTTGGCGAGTTCTTTATTCAAGATACGAATAATGAAATGTTATATATTGGTGGTGGGGCAGGAATGGCTCCTTTGCGATCGCATTTATTCCATTTATTTCATACGCTTAAAACAGGTAGAAAAGTTTCGTACTGGTATGGAGCACGTTCAAAACGTGAAATTTTTTACGAAGAGGATTTTCGGGCTATAGAAAAACAATTTCCTAACTTTACGTTTAATATAGCATTAAGTGAACCGCTGCCTGAAGACAATTGGACAGGATATGTGGGTTTTATTCATCAGGTTATTTATGATGAATATTTGAGTAAACATACTTCGCCCGAAGATATTGAATATTATATGTGCGGACCAGGTCCAATGGCAAAAGCGGTAAATAAAATGCTGTACGACTTAGGTGTGGAGCGTTCTAATATTCATTTCGATGATTTTGGTGAATAAAAGATAGTTGAAAAGCCTCGTTAATGAGGCTTTTTTTATACCATGAAAAATTTTCTTAATCATATAGAATGTTTTGTTTTTGATTTAGATGGAACTATCTATTGTGGAGATTCTCTATTTGAAGGGGTGCATGAGGTGTTTGCTGAGCTGCAAAATCATAAAAAAAAATGTGTGTTCTTAACAAATAATTCTTCAAAATCAGGAGAAACATATGTCGAAAAATTACTAAATATGGGTTTCTCATGGGTAAAAAGAGAGCATATTATAACGTCTGGCGATATTCTTATTGATTATGCACATTCACAAAACTTTAAACATGTGGTGCTGGTTGGAAATCTTGATTTTACGAATCAATGGAAGCGAAATGGTTTTGATATTGTTGCTAAAAAAAATACAAATGTTGACGCAGTAATTGTAGGTTTTGATACCGATGTTACGTACAAAAAACTTGAACTTGCAACGCATTATGCACGCAAAGGAATACCATTACTCGCAACAAATGAAGATGTGGTGTGCCCAATGCCTCAAAATGAATATATTCCTGATTGTGGGGCAATTACCGCTCTAATTGAACGTGCAAGTGGAAAACGTGCAACATATTTTGGGAAACCACAATTATCGGCTGTTTCGTATATCAGCAAGTATTTACATCTTGCTCCAAATCAGTTGTGTATGGTTGGTGATAGATTATATACCGATATAAAAATGGGTGAACATGGACTCACTACTATTTTAGTGCTTTCTGGTGAAACAAAACGGGAAGATCTTACAAATTCAAACACACAACCCACCCTTGTATGCAACAGTGTGCATGATATATGTTCAATGTTATAAAGAGTTTTTTTTGTCTTTTTTCAGGTATTGACTTCGGAATGATTTTTTGGCAAACTGTGGAAATGTTCGTTTTGCTCCCCAAACTTTTGAACCTAAGAGCAAAAAAAACATATTTTTAACTCCCCCTCCTACACTATCTATTCGCGTATGTTTTGATGCTCCTATTCTAAATAATTTTATAAAAAATCGTTCCCAAAACGAAACACTTTTTAAACGAACAGCTTCTTGTCTATTATGTAAAATAAGGGAATGTAATGGTATTTGCACCGGACAAACAGTGGAGCATTTACCACATAAAGAACATGCAGAATTTAAATGCACAAAGTCATCAAAATAACGTAAATAGGGAGTTATTACCGTACCAATTGGTCCCTGATATGTTGTATTGTATGTATATCCGCCTACATTGATGTAAATAGGACACGCATTTAAGCACGCCCCACAACGTATGCACGAAAGTGCAATGCCAATAGAAGGATTTGCGTATAAATTTGTTCGTCCGTTATCAAGCAAAATAACATACATATGTTCAGGTCCATGGAGTTCATCTTGTTTTTTTGGACCTGTAAAAATAGAATTATATACTGTAATAGCCTGCCCCGTTCCATGTTGCGATAAATGAGGCCAAAATAATGCTAAATCTTTATAGGAAGGAATAACTTTTTCAATACCAACAATTGCAATGTGAATGTTAGGAAAGGCGGTGGACATAATTGCATTTCCTTCGTTTTCGGAAACAGCAATTCCCCCTAAATCTGGCACAATAAAATTTGCACCTGTTATACCTGCTCCTGCTTCAATGTATTTTTTTCGTAAATTTTCACCTGCAACAGCGGTGAGTTCCTCTGCCGTTAAATCCTTAGAAACTCCAAATTTATCATGAAATAAATCAGCAACATCTTGCTTAGATTTATGCATAGCTGGAGTTACAATATGATAAGGTTTTTCGCCTGCAAGTTGCACAATATATTCGCCTAAATCAGTTTCAATAGATGCGATACCGATTTTTTCAAGTTCTTCATTTAATTCTATTTCTTCTGTTGTCATAGATTTACTCTTAACAACAGTAGTTACATTATGCTGCGTAAGTATTTGTTTTATATGAGTAAGTGCTTCATGCGAATTTGAAGCCCATAGTACATTTCCGCCATTTTTTATATGATTTGATTCAAATTCAACAAGGTATTTTGAAAGATTTTTAAGAGCATGTTGTTTTATATTTGCTGCACGATTTTTTGCTTCATCAATATTTGCATATCGTTTATTACCAGCAGCTACCGCAGCATGATATTTCCCCATATTAAACAAAATAGTGCTTCTGTGAGAAAGATTTGAGGAAATTTTCTCAGCATCACGTAAAAATTTAGTTTTTTTGGGGATTCCCATCGATTTTACTGTATTGTGAATTGCAATAAAACTAAGAAATAGCTATTTTATCAACTCTTCGTGCATGTCTCCCACCCTCAAATTTGGTATTTAAAAATGTTTTCACAATAGCAAGAACATCATGTGCCGTAACAAAACGAGCAGGAATAGCACACACATTTGCGTTATTATGTGCTTTAACAAGTTGTGCTATTTCAACATTCCAACATAAACCAGAGCGAACATTTTGGTGTTTATTTACTGTCATATTAACACCATTTCCTGAACCGCAAAAAACAAAACCACAATCATATTCTTTTGTATGTATGGCGTGTCCAAGTTTATGTGCAAAATCGGGGTAATCAACATCATTATCAGAATATGTACCAAAATCATGTACAGTATATCCCTCTTTTTTTAAGTATTTAAGTATCAGCTCTTTCATGTGATATCCTGCATGATCAGCAGCTACAGCAATTGTTGATTTTTTCATCTGTTTAATATTCCTTATTTTGAGTGTCAAATGTACTTCAATAATTTTTTTTAAACAACAAAGTACAGGGTAATATATTTATATGAATATGTTCAAAAATAATGTACGTTGTACAAAGATGTATTTTGTCTGAAATTTTGTCAGTAATTGGTAAAAGGAATCATTTTTGAACTATACGCAATAAATGAACAAAAACAGAAGTTTTACATACGTACATTAAAATATACTACTATGAAAAAATATGGATATCTTATAGCTTCGGCGGTTCTTGGCAGTGTGTTTTCCCTGTCTTTATTATTTGTTTTTCAAGCAGATATTATTCAACCAAAAACGAAACAAATAGTACATACCGAACAAGATTTTATTAAAAAAGTATCATATGAAAAATCATCGGCAACGCACGAATTATTAGATTTTACAAGTTCAGCCGAAAAAGTAATGCCCACCGTTGTGCATATAGAAACTCGTGTAAGCGTGCGCACTAATGCATATCCTCCCGGATTTGATATATGGAAAGAATTTTTTGGTCCTCAATGGAGTTTGCCGCAAGAAGAATCGAATGTGAGAAAAGGTTCAGGTTCGGGCGTGGTTGTGTCGCATGATGGCTATATTGTTACCAATAATCATGTGATTCAAAATGCTGATGAAATTGAAATAACACTTCATGATAAACAAAAATTTATTGCAAAAGTTATTGGCTCCGACTCCAATACTGATATTGCATTGCTTAAAATTGAAGCCGAAGAATTGTCTCCTATCACCTTTGCAAATAGTGATGAAATAAAAGTTGGAGAATGGGTTTTAGCGGTTGGTAATCCATTTAACCTTAATTCTACAGTTACCGCTGGAATTGTAAGTGCAAAAGGAAGAAATATCAATATTTTAAAACAACAATATGCCATTGAATCATTTATTCAAACAGATGCGGCTATAAATCCCGGAAATAGTGGTGGTGCACTTACTAATATTTATGGAGATTTAGTTGGTATAAATACCGCAATTGCAAGTCCAACTGGTTCATATTCAGGATATGGGTTTGCTGTGCCTTCAAATATTGTAAGCAAAGTTATATATGATTTAAAAACGTATGGCATAGTGCAGCGTGGGTTTTTAGGTGTTTCAATACGCGAGGTTGATTCAAAGTTTGCCGAAGAGAAAAAATTACATGTGCATACTGGTGTGTATATTGAAGATATAATGGAAAAAGGAGCTGCATCAAAATCAAACTTACAAAAAAGTGATGTGATTTTAGCAATTGATGAAATTCCTGTAAAAACAACTTCGGAAATACAAGAAATTATTGGAAGACGCTCTCCGGGTGATGTTGTGGCTGTAAAAATTAACAGATTTGGTAAAGAAGAAGTTATTTCTGTAACGCTCACAAACAGAGAAGGAAATGTTGCTCTTACAGAAAAAAATAGTGGCGACGAAATTATTGCCACCTTAGGAATTAGTGTTGCCGAAGTTGATAAAAAGACCTTAGCAAAAACCAATAAAAAACAAGGAATTGAAGTAACAGCAATTCATGACGGACTTATCCGCAAACACACAAGTATGCGTGTAGGCTTTATTATTACACAAGTTGATAAAACACCTATTACAAGTGTAGAGCAGTTTATGTCTGTTATGAAAAACAAAAAAGGGGGTGTTATGATAGAAGGTATATATAAAGATGCCCCTGGTGTATTTTATTATGCATTTGGAATGTAAATTTAATTTGCAAATACAATTTAAAAGTATATTTTTGCATTAAGAAAATGGCTCCGTAGTTCAACTGAATAGAATATCAGATTTCGGCTCTGAGGGTTGGGGGTTTGAATCCCTCCGGGGTCACTACTAAGTAAAATAAGTTCACAAGGCTGTCTCAATAGGGCAGCCTTTTTTAGTTATACACAATGACAAATTGTTAATGCATCGCCAGTTATATTTGGGAGTATCCCATAATCTGTGTAAGTTATACATTTTATAACTCTATTCTTGGGTTATCAAGAACTCTTATAATTGAATCAATAAATGATTGGTTAAATGCATCATCCTGAGCATAAAGCTTATAAAATCCTAAATCTTTTTTTCTTAGTTGCATCATCACATCATTTATAATCCTTACAATAGCTATTTTTCGGTTTTGAGCATCTTTGTTGTCAGCAAATTTAGATTGAAAATCTATATGTTTTTTAACTTCTTTTACTGTTGAAATAAATTTCACTCGCTGCTCTTCTGGTGTGGCACTCCACCCTTGGAACCATCTTTCATTAAATATTCTAATAATTTCATCTAAAGGGTCTTTTTCTTCATCTCCACCGTGTGCCCCACGCGGATTCGGGTTTTGCGGGTCTAATTCTGCCTCAGAATCGTCTAAACCTATGGCATGATTCAACTTTGTTCTTTCGAGTGCATAGGTTGATAAATCAACCGATTCTAATAATTCATCAATTAATTCGTCTTCTTTGGTTCTAACAATAAGTTTAGGAATTAAAAATTTTAAAAACCAAAATAATTTTTCCCAAACAACAACCTCATACGGCATTATAGAAGCCATTTGTCCGTAAATTTTTACAAATTGTTTTGCTTTTATTTTAAAATCTGCTTTTTCTTCGTCTTCTAATTCTAATTCAACATTAAAGCGATTGGCAGCTATGTCAATAATTGGGCTTAATAGCTGTGCATCTACACTTTTAAAATATTTAGAAACAAAGTCTTCTACTTCTTCCCATTCATAAACGCCCACTTCATCTAAAACACCTTTTAATTCGTGCAATACGTTGATATCGGTAGCTCCGCTTAATGTGGTTGAAGTATAGAATGGGTCAAAAGATGCTTTGATGTCATCTACATTATTAAAAAAATCTAACACGAACAAATCTTCTGTTTTTTTGCCCAATTTATCGGCTGCCCGATTCAGGCGGCTTAATGCTTGCACCGCCAAAACGCCTTGCAATTTTTTATCAACATACATGGTGCAAAGTTTGGGTTGGTCAAATCCTGTTAAATATTTATTTGCAACCACTAACATACGGTAATCATCTGAATCAAAATAGTTTCGTGTGTCATTTTCCGAAAAGCCATTCATGTCAGTTTCAGAATGTTCAATGCCATTTACTGTCTTTTTTCCAGAAAAAGCAATTGCAATTTTAAATGGATTTCCTTTATCGTGTAGAATATTTTGAATAGCTAAATAATAGCGAATTGCCGATTCTATATTTTGAGTAATTACCATGGCTTTAGCTTTCCCCTTTAGTTTCTTGGTATTATACACCTTACTGATGAAGTGTTCCATAATAATTTCGGCTTTTGTGCCAATAGTTTGTTGATGCCTTTCTACATACGCACGCAATTTTTTTTGTGCTTTTTTAGTATCAAACAATGGATTTTCTTGAATGGATTTTTCTATTTCGTAGTAACTTTTATAGGTGGTGTAATTTGCCAAAACATCTAAAATAAATCCTTCTTCAATTGCTTGTTTCATGGAATATAAATGAAAAGGCTTAAATGTGCCATCTTCTTGTTTGTTGCCAAATCGTTCAAGTGTGGTGTTTTTTGGTGTTGCTGTAAAAGCTAAATACGATGCGTTGCCCTTCATTTTTCGAGCTTGCATGGCTTTTAGTATTAAATCTTGTCCATCTTCTTCCTCTTCCTCATCAATTTGACCAACACCCATAGCTTGATTCATTTTTCCGGCTGCGGTGCCACTTTGCGAACTGTGAGCTTCATCAATAACAACTGCAAAACGCTTATCGCTTAAATCGGCAATACCATCTACAATAAAAGGGAATTTTTGTATGGTGGTAATGATGATTTTTTTGCCTTGCTCCAAACTATCTTTTAAATCTTTTGATGAATATGCAGGTGCTACAATATTTTTAACTTCAGAAAATTCTCTTATATTATCTCGCAATTGCTTGTCTAACAATCGCCTATCTGTAACCACAATTACCGAATCAAATAATGGATTTTGAACACCTTTTGCTCCCGGCAAATTGTCGTGTTCTGGATAGGTTTCTATAAGTTGATATGCTGCCCAAGTAATTGAATTTGATTTGCCCGAACCAGCAGAATGTTGTATAAGATAGGTATGCCCCACACCATTTTTTGTAGCATGAGTAATTATGTTTCTCACAACATCTAATTGATGATAACGAGGGAAAAACAAGGTTCTTTTGCTTAAAGCATCTGTAGGCTTACCATCGAAACGTACAAAATGCTGAATGATATTTGCCAAACTCTCCCGAGTAAAAATTTCTTCCCACAAGTATGATGTTTTATGTCCCAATAGATTGGGAGGATTGCCTTTTCCGTTATTATTACCTTTGTTAAATGGTAAAAAGAAAGAATTGGCTCCATGTAATTTGGTGCACATATACACCTCGTCGGTGTCTATAGCAAAATGAACAATGCAACGACCAAAATTGAGTAAAGGCTGACGAAAATCTCTGTCGTATTTATATTGTTTTATACCATTTACACGAGCAGTCTGCCCCGTCCAAGCATTTTTTAGTTCTAATGTTGATATGGGCAAACCATTTACAAAAACCACCATATCAATTTCTTCACGTGGATTTTCGGTATTATAACAAACTTGACGAGTAACACTAAATTCATTTTTTTCAAAATTATCTTTAACCGTTTGGCTACTGCTTGCCATTGGTAATTGATACAAGAGCGTAAGATGTGCATCTTCTACTTCTAAGCCCTTACGAAGCAAACGCAAAATACCATATTTTTTTATCATACGGTCAAGGCGTTCCAAAATTCGCAATTTCCAATCGGCAGAGCGTTGGAGTTTTTCTAACTCTTTTTTTTGTGTGTTTTCTAAAAAATGCCAAAAACGTGTTTCATCTATGGCGTATTGAGCATTAAAATCATGAGCATAGCCACTATAAAAACCTTTACCACTACGATATAATCCTTTTGAGTCTGCAGCTGCTTTATCTACATTTTCCTTACAACTACCAGTTAAGGCTTTTTCTATTGCTTGTTCTAATGCTAATTCGTTGGTTTTACTTGTCATAATATATTATTCTTAAGTTTAGTCTTTTGCGGCAGTATAAGCTTGTTCTGGATGATTTATCATTTCAGGATGAAGATAAATTAATCTTCCTTCATTTATTAACTCACTTAAAAAACTTCGTTTAATGTAATCTTCTCTTTTACCTACTATTTCCGCAATTTCTTTAGATTTATAAATCCCTTCTTTACATATTTCAATTATAATGTTTTTAATAATTGATTTATCATTTACACGTTTGCCTAAAGCGTCTATTTTTTGTATTAACTCATTAGGTAAATTATTTCTAAGTGATGTATTAGTATGTTGAACTGGTGTATTAAGCTTCTTAGCTGGTGTATTAAGCTTCTTAGCTGGTGTATTAAGTTCATTAACTGGTGTACTAAGATCATCGGAGTTTAGTAATTTCCCAGCAATATAATACGTTGCTTTTCCTTTACCTTTTGGCTTAAAAAAACCAAGAGATTTTAAATATCTCAATTCAACACCTGCTCTTACTACATCTGTATCAGACATTTGCCTATAAGTATAATTATCGATTGCACCAACTTCTCTCACAAAAATCAATGCTTGTTTTTGATAATTATTGAGATTATACCCTTCAAACTGTTTTAACCATTCCAAATCATTTTCTCCCAAGAAGTGGTGTAGTAGCAATCTACTTACGAATTGATTTTTTGTCCTATCTGATTCAAAAGTTGGAGGAACCAATTGTGCTTGTTCCATTAATCTTCTCATAGCTCTAATTCCAGAGCCTTTTGTTTCTGCTAGGTTTGTTTCATGAAAAACAGCTGCAATAAAAGGGTTTCGGGTCTCGCTACCAGGTTGTCCTAACAACTCTTCTGATTTAAGAGAATAACCTGGGTTAATTATCTCAATTCTATTATCATAACGAATAAGCTGAATCGGTCGATGCTCACGATAAGAACGGTGCATAAGGGCGTTCACTATCGCTTCTCGTAAAGCCTTTAATGGTAGTCCAGTAGAATTTGCTTGAATTTGATTTTCGCCCAATAGAAAGCCTTTAGGTAAATCTGCATTAATAGCATCGATAAGTCTATAAATCAACAGCATTAAGGGACCTCTCATATCAATTGTAGTGAAGCGATTATCGGGGTCTTCTACCCATTGATTACCGGGCACCCTAATATAATCTACTCGTAACATTGGGAAATGAGAACGAAGCACTTTTGATGAACCGAATAAAAGAAGTCCAGCGAGATTTAATTCTTGCTTATTTTCTTTATTAACACATCCTAAAGCTTCTAAAAGTTCCGCATTATTGTAAGTCAACTCTTCGGCTATAGGGTTTATTTTTTCGCGTAGAGTTTTATATCTATTTAAGGCATTTTCGTCAATATCCGCTAGATTCGTATTTTTAATAGGGGTTTGGTCATAACTTTTATAATCAGTGTAAAAAATATGCATATCATCCTCAGTGCATTTTTGGTCGGTAGAACCTATCCTACGATATGCGCCCGATGGTAAACCGTCAGACTTAAAATAGATTGGCTTTTGACTTTGTGGTAATTCATTAACTGACACCTTTATAATTGTATCCCCATTTACCTCTTCTACACTTACTTTAGGACGAACAGGGATATTAAACATAGAACTACATTGTGAAATAAAGTCTCTTTGAAATTTATCTGGGTCGTCTATGTGTATAGTTTTATATTGAGAAAAAAGCTGAGAATCATCTTGGGCTACACCTAAAAGAATAAATCCTCCATCTAATCCTGGTTCATTGGAATAAGAGCAAACAGTCTCCATCACAGAGTGAGAGCTATTATTTCCACCTTTAGCCTCTATCCATTCACATTCATCTTGATGATTAAGAATATCTAATAGTTCTTTAGCGGTGTAATTTCTCATTTTTTAATCAAATATTTTGCCTACATTAGATTTTAAAAAATACTTTTCATACTCAAAACACCTAAACATATTTTTTTAGTTTTACATACAAATTTAGGTTTCTTTTAGCTACATTCCTATAAAACACTATCTTATTGTTTTACTGAACATTCCTTCACTTTTCATTTCTTCATTCTTCATTTTTCATTCTTCATTTTTCATTCTTCATTTTTCATTCTTCATTTTTCATTTACTTTCATCTTCCCCGTTACAGCACTATCTATCAAAGTAGCTTTTAGCTCTTTTAGCTTCTCTATGGCTTGCTCTTTTAGCTCTATGGCTTTGTCTATTTTGGCGGTTTTTTCATCGAGAAAAGTAGCGATTTTTTGTTGTTCCTTTAAATCTAATTTTAAAATAGGCATATTCAAAACATATTCTTGTTTTAGATTAATTCTTGTAAAACCTCGTGCTACCATTGCAAAATACTCTCTATAAGGACTTGCTAATAATAAATAGTTTAGATATTCAGGATATACATTTTTATCGTAAATTCTAAATCCTTTACAAAAAGAATTAAGAAAAACGGATGTCTTATCTTTAAACAAAGCGTTCTTGCCAATATCTTCAAGAGTTTCACTACTCATAAGAAATAGTAAATCGTTGTTTTTCACATAATTCTGTTGTTCATACTCATCAATTTTAACAAAATGATAATCATTTACGTCAATAACAGTATTATTATAAATATTGGTGAACGGAATATACGGCTTATGATTTTTTTTAGGTTCTTTTGAAAAATCAACACCACTTTTCCCTGACAGCCCTGCATAAATTTTTCCCGAGAACTTTAGTTTTTCAACTTCCCAATGTTCAGGTATTTCCCCTAACCACTCTACACCACTATCTTTTACTTGGATGGGTTTTGTCCATTCTTGTTTTTCTTGGTTCCATACTTTTTTGCCTGTAACTAAATCTTGTATAACAATCTGTTTGCGCTCTTTTAGTAAAGCAATGGTGCGCTCTTTTAGCTCTATGGCTTTGTCTATTTGAGATGTTTTTTTGTCGAGGAAGTTGGCAATGGCGGTTTGTTCGGTGAGTTTTGGAATGAAAAATGAAAAATGAAGTAATGAAGATGGTGAAAGATGTGGAATAGTAGTTCCACCTGCGAATTCTTTCAAAACTTGTTCGTGATTTTTTAATAAATAATAAAGAAAATTGTTTTTTAAAGATTTATGTCTTGAAGTTATGTGAGCCATTGTTGAGGAAAGAATACCTTTTCGAGATTTTATAATTTCACCAGCATTAGCACCATCCCACAAAACTAATATTTCGTTTTTATCGATAAAGATTAAATCGTCATCTAATTGAGGATACTTGATATCTTTATCTCTATATCTTAAATAATCCATTGTGAGATAAGGGATAAGTCCTGTATCCATAAATTGATTAGGATTTTTACCTTTTCTTATATTGATGAGATATTTTAGTTTATGAGTATTATTGTTCATCTTTCTTTTTTTAATTTTCCTTTGCTTTTCTTAAAATAGCGGTTAATATAAATATAATTTCATCACAATCTTTAATGAAAGAATTAGCTAATTCTTTTTCAATATATTCAGAATCTCTTAACAATCTTAACCAATAATGCGTTTCTTTTGCTTCTTTTAATGAAATTTGAAATTTCGCAATAAAATCTCTTTTAGATTGTCCAACATTACCCTCTTCAGCATTTGCTCCAATAGAAGTTCCTGATTTTAAAATTTGTTTTGATAAAATATATTCTTTCTTTTCTTCAACTAAAAACTTGTAAAGTTTGATAATCCTTAAAGCAAAAGAATAGCTTTTATCTAATATTACATTCTTATTCATTTTTCATTACTTCATTTTTCATTCCTATTCCAGAATCTTTATATTTATCGTATTTTTTCATTTTTACTCCTTTATTTCTTCATTTTTTTTACTAAAGGCTATTTAATCCATTTTTCAATCTCTCCACTAATTTTCTATGCTCTTCGGGCTTTTCCTTTTTAAATTTTTCAATATTTTTGAGTTTCCACTTTGTGGCAGGAAAATCTTTAAAATTATAAACCTCCCAATCAGGCGCTCC